>NZ_JBEYER010000064.1:0-43232 GCF_040634005.1 Micromonospora sp. NPDC007271 | reverse complement strand
CCCTCGGAGGCGCCGAAGCCCGAAGAATCGGCTTCAGATGCGTCCGACGCGGACCCGCCACCATCTCCCGCGCCCAACTGCGCGGCGGCGAGAAGGGCCGCCCGGCTGGACGAGGCGCAGACCGGCGTGTTGCTGCGGCTGCTCGACATCGCCCTCGCCGCCCGGGTCGGCGGCGTCGCGCGGACGCCGCTGGCCGCGGCCGCGCACGGCGTCCGGCTCACCCTCACCCCGGCGCCGGGCCGGTTCACCACCGTGCTCACCGCCGCTGGCCGGCTCCACATCGACGGGTACGCGCTGACCGTGACCGCCGCGACCCACACCGCAATCCGCCGCCCGGAGCTGGTCCCGGCATGAGCGAGCGTCAGCGAGCGAATCATCAGCACAGGGCCGGTGAGTCTCATGGCGGCACGGAGCGAAGGGGAGTGCCGGCATGAGCGATCCCATCCGGCATCGCTTCGCCGCCGACGTCAACGACCTGGAACTGGCCGACTACCAACGGGCCGTCCGGCTGGTGCTGCGCCACCCGCTGATCACGACGACCTGGCCCGACGAGCGGGCGCTGCCGCGGGTACGGCGGTTCGCCGCGACCCTGCGGCGGGACCTGTCCGAAGCGTTCGGCTACCGGCTGGAGCTGCACGGCGGCACGGCCCGGCTGATCCGGGCGAAGGACGAGCTGGACCCGACCCAGCCGGCCGTGTCGCGCACCGGCCGCCCGTTCGACCGCCAGCGGTACGCGTACCTGTCCCTGTGCCTGGCCGCGCTGGGCCGCGCCGGCATCCAGACCACCCTTACCGAGTTGGCCGACTCGGTGGCCGCCGACGCGAACCGCATCACCGGCCTGGGGCTTGATCCGGATCAGGGCGCGGATCGGCGGGCGTTCGTGGACGCCGTCGGCTGGCTGGAGGAGCGGGGCGCGCTGCGGGTGGCCGATGGGTCCAGCGCCGCCTGGGCCAGCGATCCCGGCGCGGGTGAGGCGCTGTACGACGTCGCCCGCGATGTGGTGTTCGCGCTGTTCCGGCCGACGCGGGTGTTGCAGCACGTCGAGTCGGTGGTGGCGTTGCTGGACCGGTCTGCGGCCCGCAGCGGCAACGCCGAGCGGCGGCACGCCGCTCAGCTCGCCCGGCGGGCGGTGGTGGAGTCACCGGTGGTCTACCTCGCCGACGTCGACCCGGCGGTCGCCAACCACCTGCGCGGCGCGCCGCTCGCCGCCGACCTGGCCCGGCTGACCGGGCTGCGGCTGGAACGGCGCGCCGAGGGGGTGCTGCTGGTGGACACCGCCGGTTTCACCACCGAGCGGTTCCCGGGCACCGGCTCGGTGGCGCAGGCGGCGGTGCTGCTCGCCGTGGAGATGGCCGACCGGGCTCTCGACCCGGACGGCCGCCGGGTCCGCCGGCTCGCCTCGCCCGGCCCGCGGGTCGGGCACCGCGCGCTGGTCGACCAGCTCGATTCCGGCCTGCCCACCGCCACGCTGGTGCTGCTCGACGACCCCGGGTCACCGCCGCCCGGTGACGAGCCGGACGGTGCGGCCGGCGAGGGTCGGCTGCCGTTCATCACCGACAGCTTCCTGCGGGACGCGGTCGGGGAGATCCTGCGCCGGTACGGGTCCGCGTTCGGCGCCCAGTGGCACGCCGACCCGGAGCGGCTGCGCAGCGAGGCGGTGGCGTTGCTGGACCGGTTCGGCGCGGTCACCCGGGTGCCGGGCGGCGTCCTGGTCCGGCCGCTGGTGGGCCGCTACCGCCACACCGTCGCCACCGTGCGGCCGCGGCCCTCCGCCGACACCCTCTTCTGACCTGGGAAAGCTGCTGTGATCGAACAACGAGCCGTCCGCCGATTCGCGCCCACCCGGGCCGGGATCATCAACCTGTGGGACTACCGCGACGAGGAGTTCCTCTTCGTCGACGGGTGGCTGGTGCTGCGCGGGCCGAACGGTTCCGGCAAGACCAAGGCGCTGGAGGTCCTCTTCCCGTTCGTGCTCGACGGGCGGATCGAGCCGCGCCGGCTCAATCCGTTCGCCAGCGAGGACCGGACCATGAAGTCGAACCTGCTCTACCGCGGGCAGGAGGTGGCCCACGCGTACGTGTGGATGGAGTTCGGCGACGGCGACTCGTACGTGACGGTCGGCATCGGGCTGCGCGCGCACCGGCACGTCGATCGGGTGATCCGCTGGCACTTTGTCACCGACGGTCGGGTCGGCGTGGACTTCTCTTTGCTGGACGCCGACGACCGGCCGCTGACCCGGCGTGACCTGATCGACCGGCTCGGCGCCGACGCGGTACGCGACTCCCCGGAGGACTACCGCCAGCTCGTCGATGCCCGGCTGTTCGGCCTCGGCCCGGCCCGCTACGAGCAGCTGCTCGACCTGGTGCTGACGCTGCGCAAGCCGCAGCTGGCCAAGGACCTCAACCCGGTCGAGCTGTCCCGCACCCTGCAGCGCGGCCTGCGCCCGATCGAGGACCACCTGCTCGTGGAGGCGGCCCGCTCGTTCGACGACATGGAGGCCGTCGCCCGTACCCTCGAAGGACTGGCCGCCGCGGACGCCGCCACCGCCGCCTTCCTCACGGTCTACTCCACCTACCTGCGCACCCACGCCCGCGCGGCGGCTGACCTGCTGACCGAGCGCCGTACGGCCGTCGCCGACCGGTCCGCGGCGCTCGCCGAGGCGCGCCGGGAGGCCGCGGCGGCGGCCGAGGCGGAGAGCCAATCCACCGGGCGGTTGCAGGCGGTGGAGGGCGAGCCGGGCCGGTTGCGCGCACACCTGGACAGCCTGAAGAGCTCGGCCGCGTATCAGTCCCACGAGCAGCTCGCCGACCTGGAACGGCACGTGCACGACCTGGCCGAGGCGGCCGAGCGGGCCCACCGGTCCGTCACCGTCGAGCAGGACGCCGCCGGGCGGCGGCGCGGCGAGTGGGAACGGGCCGTCCTGGCGACCCGGGACGCACGGGCCGGCGCGGAGCGTCTCGCCACCGAGCTGCTGCTCGACGCCGAGACCGCCGGGATCGTCTGGGCCGCCGCCGACGGTGCCCCGGAGGGACTGTCCGCGCGGCTCGCCGCCCGGGCCGGAGCCCGCCGCGACGACGTGCGCGCCGTGCGCGAGCAGGCGGCCCGGCACGCCCAGGCCGAACGCGACCACGCCCGGGCGGCCGCCGACGCGGCCGGCGCGGCCGACGCCCTGACCGAGGCCGAGCAGGCCGCGCAACGCGCCGAGCGTGCCCTGGCGGACGCTCGCGGGCAGGTGCGCACCGCCGTCGACCGGTGGGCGCAGGACTACGCCGGACTGCTGCCCGACCTCGACCGCCCGGACCTGCCGGCCCTGCTGGCCGCCGCCGTGGACGTGGCCGGCGAGCCCGGCGCGCCGACCCCGCGCGAGGTGTACGCGGACGCCACCGCCCCAGCCGTCGCACGGCACCGCGACCGCCTCGCGGAGCTGACGGCGCACCGCGCGGCACTGGCCGACCGCGTTGCCGAGCTGGCGGCGGAACGGGACCGGATCGCCGCCGAGCACGACGACGCGCCGCCGGCCCCGGTGACCCGTCCCGCCCCGCGCGCCGGCCGGCCCGGCGCACCCCTGTGGCGGCTGGTCCGCTTCGCCGACGCGGTGCCCGAGGCGACCGCCGCGGCCATCGAGGCGGCCCTGCACGCGGCCGGCCTGCTGGACGCCTGGCTGCACCCCGACCCCGACCTCGCGGCAGACGCGGTGGCCGGCGAGGACCTGGACGGCTACCTGCTGCCCCTGCCGCCGCAGCGGCGCCCCGCCGGCGCGACCCTCGCCGACGTGCTGGTCGCCGAGGAACAGGACGAGGTGCCCGCCGAGCGGATCCGCGACCTGCTGTCCTCGGTGGCGTTGGCGGAGGTGGTTGACCCACAGGACACAGCGGCGGTCACCGTCGGCGCCGACGGCCGATACGCCCAGGCCGTCGGCGTCGGCCGGTTCACCAAGGCCCGCTGCGAGTACATCGGCGCGACCGCCCGAGCGGCGCGGCGTGCCGCCCGGCTCGCCGACTGCGACCGGCAACGCGCCGTGCTCGACGCCGAGCTGCGCACCGTCGACGAACAGCGGTCGGCGATCGAGCGGCGGCTGGCTGCCGTGGCGGCGGCCGCCGGGCAGCTGCCGCCGCTCACCGCGATCCACACCGCGCTGCGCGAGGTGGAGCGGGCGGCGGTCACGCTGCGCAACCGGCAGGAGTCCGCAGCCGCGGCGAACGCGCGCCTGGACCAAGCCCTGGCCGAACGGGCCGCGGTCACCACCGCGCTGCAGCGGGTCATCGCGGAGCGGTCCCTCCCGCTGGACCGCCTGGACGCCACCGCCGACGCCGTCGACCGGTTCGAGAAGCGGGGGGTGCGCCTGGAAGGCGCGCAGCCGGCCGCCACCCGCGCCGCCGAGCAGGAGGCGCAGGCGCAGCAGCGCCACGAGGAGGCCATCGACCGGCTCGCCGTCGCCGAGGACGCGGCACGCGTGGCAGCCGAGCGACACCGGGAGAAGGCCGAGGCGTATCGGACGCTGCGGGCCACCGTCGGCGCCGAGGCGGAACGGGTGCTGGCCGACGTGGCGCGCACCGCCGACGAGATCATCGAAGCGGAGGCGGCCGTCGAGCGGGCCCGCGCCGACCTGAGCGCCGCCCAGCAGCGGCGGGCCGCTGCCGTCACGCGGGTGGAGTTGAGCGAGCAGGCCGTCGCTGCCGCGGTGGCCGAGGCGCACCACGACGCGCTGCGGCTGCGCCCGTACGCTCGACCGGACCTGCTGGGGCTGCTGCGCTGCCCGGCGGACCTGCGCTGGCCGGCCCGGGCGACGGACGACGGCCCCGGCGCCGACCTTGATCCGCAGGTGGCTGCCCTGCACGAGGCGATCCTCGCCGCCACCAGGGAGCTCAGCCCGACCGAGACCTCGCTCAAGCAGAGCGCCACCCGGCTCACCACCGCGCTGACCGAACTGCAGGCGCAGCTGCCGGCGGCCGGGCTGGACCAGCGGCCCGAGTGGGACACCGACGATGGAGTCATCATCGTCCGGGTCGCCGACGAGCAGGGACTCACGCCGGTGGCGCACTTCGCCGACCGGATCGCCCGTGAGCGACGCGACCAGGAACAGCTGCTCACCGACGCCGAGCAGCGGGTGCTGGAGGACGCACTGCTCGGCCAGCTCGCCCGGCAGATCCATCACCGCACCATCGAGGCCCGCGACCTGGTCGAGGCGATGGACACCCAGATGCGGGCCCGCCGGATGTCCTCCGGACTGACCGTCGGCGTCGGCTGGCGGCTCGCCGACGACCTCGACCCCGAGCAGCGGGAGGTGTGCAAGCTGCTGGAACGCGACCCGGCCCGGCTGGGGCCGGCGCAGCTCACCACCATGCGGCGGCACTTCGCCGCGCGGATCAAGGCGGCTCGCGCGATGCACCCCGAGCGGCCGTACCGGGAACTGCTGGGTGAGGTGCTCGACTACCGGCAGTGGCGGACGTTCGCCTTCACCCTGCACCGACCCGGTGGCGGCACCGAGGCTCTGACCCGTGCCCGGCACAGCCAGCTCTCCGGTGGCGAGCAGTCCGTGTCGCTGCACCTGCCGCTGTTCGCCGCCGCGAACGCCCTGTTCGGCTCGGCCCGGCCGGACGCGCCCCGGCTTCTTGGCTTGGACGAGGCGTTCGCGGGGGTGGACGACACCGGCCGGGGCGAGCTGATGGCGCTGGCGAAACAGTTCGACCTGGACCTGTTCATGACCGGATACGACCTGTGGGCCACCCATCCGGCGGTCCGCGGCGCGGCCCACTACGACCTGTCACACTCCACTGTCGAGCACACGGTCTCCACCCTGCTGCTGGTGTGGGACGGCTCGGTCAACGTCGCCGACTTCGACGGGACGCTGGCCCGTGCGCTCGGCTCGCCAGAGACCCGCCGCGCGCCGGGCACCGCTGATCCGATCGACCCGTCCGAACTCGTCCTCGACCTCGCCGACGAATGAGCGCGCGCCCACGGCCGCCGGCCGGCCACGCCGATCCGGCTGGCCAGCCGGCCACCCAGGCCGGCCTCGCTTCCGGCCCACCCGGGCAGACCGACTCCGGCTGGCGGCGGCTACCCGACGACCCGGGTTGGCGGCGGCTGCTGACCGCCGCCCGGCGCAGCCTCGAGCGGACCGGCGGACGGCTCGATGTCGCCGTGACCCTGACATCCCCCACCGACGACGAACGACTGGTGATCATCGGGATCAGCGGTGCCCACCGGTCCGCCGGGTCGGCGAGGCTCAGCGTGCGCCTCAGCGACGTGGACGACCACCTCCGCGCGGTCCACGGGGTAGGCCTGCGCGACTTGCTCTCCGCGGCCGACCCCCTGCGCAACCGGCCCGCCGAGGCGGAGCACGAGGCCAGGGCTCGGGCTGCCCTGCTCACCGTCGCCCGGGCCAGCCGGCACGCCACCGCCGGCTGGTACGGCGACTGGCTCGACGCCCTGCGCCGCGACGGCACTCTCACCCGCGCCGTCCGAGCCGGCCTGCCGTTCGGTGACGTGCTGCGCGTGCTCGACGCCTTGCCCGCACCGGACGAGCCCATTCCGGTCTTTGCCGACCGGGTGCTCGACGACACGAAGGCCCTGGCCGACGGCCCGCTACGGGGGCTCGTGCTGCGGGCCCTCGCCGCCTGGCAGCAGATGCCGGTGCCCACCGGCGGGGAGCCGGAGCGGGCCCTGTGGGAATCCGTCGGGCTGGTCCCCGACGACCTCGCCAGCCAGGTGCTGGTGCTCAACGTACCTGCCACCGGCGGCCTGCTCGGACGGTGGCTGACCGAGGCCGCAGATGCGGGCGTGCCGGTGCGGGTCACCCTGCACCAGCTTCGCCTCGCCCCGCTCACGCTGACCTGCGACGAGATCTTCGTCTGCGAGAACCCGGCGGTGCTCCGGGCCGCCACCGCCGCGCTCGCTGCGCAGGCGCCGCCGCTGGTCTGCACCGAGGGCGTGCCCGCGGTGGCGGTGCACACCCTGCTGCAGGCAGCGCGGGGCGCCGTGATCCGGTGGCGCAACGACCTGGACTGGACCGGCGTACGACTGACCGCCGGGGCCCTCGCGCGTTACCCGATGGCGGTTCCCTGGCGGATGAGCACGACCGAGTACGAGACCGCCGCCGTGTCAGGGCCAGCCCTGATCGGCGCCCCCGCCCCGACGCCCTGGGAGCCGACGCTGGCCGAGGCGATGCGCCGTGCCGGGCGCGCGGTGATGGAGGAGCGGCTGATCGACCTCCTGCTGAACGATCTGCGCGAAGCAGGGTGTTGACTGCTTCGCGCCGGCCACGCCCCTGCGCTCGCCGTCCGCGCCGGTGGCTGATCCGTGCGCGAGCGAGACTGTCGGCGTGTCGCCCGTTCCGAAGTGGCCGTTTCGTCGTACCCGCAGAGTACGACTGACTCCAGACCGATGAGTTTCGGCGCGGCGGCGGGTCCTCACTCGAGAGCACTGCCGGACGGAGCGGAAGGACGAGGGTATGAGTGGCGTACGGGTGCTGGCGGGCACGCGCAAGGGCGCGTTCGTGCTGACCTCAGACGGCAGGCGGAGCGACTGGACCGTCCAGGGGCCGCTCTTCGGCGGCTGGGAGATCTACCATTTCACCGGGTCGCCGGCCGACCCGGACCGGCTCTACGCCTCGCAGTCCGGCGGCTGGTTCGGGCAGCTGATCCAGCGCTCGGACGACGGCGGCAAGACCTGGAACACGGTCGGCAACGACTTCGCGTACGCGGGCGAGGTCGGTGAGCACCTCTGGTACGACGGCACCCCGCGGCCGTGGGAGTTCAAGCGCATCTGGCACCTCGAGCCGTCCCGCGACGACCCCGACACCGTGTACGCGGGCGCCGAGGACGCCGCCCTCTACCTCACCACCGACGGCGGGCAGAAGTGGACCGAGCTCACCGCCCTGCGTACGCACCCGACCGGGCCGTCGTGGCAGCCCGGGGCCGGCGGCCTGTGCCTGCACACGATCATCCTGGACCCGGCGCACCAGGGCCGGATCTACGCGGCCATCTCGGCGGCGGGCGCGTTCCGCAGCGACGACGGCGGCGCCAGCTGGCTGCCGATCAACAAGGGCCTCCGCTCGGGGGAGATCCCCGATCAGGACGCCGAGGTCGGCCACTGCGTGCACCACATCACCCAGCACCCGTCCCGGCCGGACACCCTGTTCATGCAGAAGCACTGGGACGTCATGCGCAGCGACGACGCGGGTGCGAACTGGCGCGAGGTCAGCGGCAATCTGCCGTCCGACTTCGGCTTTCCGATCGCGGTGCACGCGCACGAGCCGGAGACCATCTACGTCGTGCCGATCAAGAGCGACTCGGAGCACTACCCGCCGGAGGGCAGGCTGCGCGTCTACCGCAGCCGCACCGGGGGTGATGAGTGGGAGCCCCTGACCAAGGGGCTGCCGCAGTCCGACTGCTACGTCAACGTGCTGCGCGACGCGATGGCGGTCGACACCCTCGACCCGTGCGGGATCTACTTCGGCACCACCGGTGGCCAGGTGTACCACTCGGCCGACGGCGGCGACAGCTGGGCGCCGATCGTCCGGGACCTGCCGCCCGTGCTCTCCGTGGAAGTCCAGGTGCTGCCGTGATCCGGGTCGTCCTCCCGGCCCACCTGAAGAACCTGGCTCACGTCACCGGCGAGGTCCGCCTCGAGGTGACCGGCCCGCACGCCGGGCCGGTCACCCCGCGCCAGGTGCTGGACACCCTCGAGGCGCGCTACCCGATGCTGCTCGGCACCATCCGCGACCGCCACAGCGGCAAGCGCCGCGCCTTCGTCCGCTTCTACGCCTGCGAGGAGGACCTGTCCAACGAGTCGCCCGACACCCCCCTGCCCGAGCGGGTCGTCACCGGCGAGGAGCCGTTCATCATCCTCGGAGCCATGGCCGGCGGGTAACTCACCGTAGTCCAGCAGGCATATTCAGCCGCCGATGCGGGTAGAAGGACGTCACTGCATCGCAGCGGATCCGGGGCGGCACCGTC
This sequence comes from Micromonospora sp. NPDC007271, assembly GCF_040634005.1. Classification (NCBI taxonomy): domain Bacteria; kingdom Bacillati; phylum Actinomycetota; class Actinomycetes; order Micromonosporales; family Micromonosporaceae; genus Micromonospora; species Micromonospora sp. NPDC007271. The sequence continues at coordinate 34,275 of NZ_JBEYER010000064.1, read as the reverse complement.
CGGCGTCGCGGTGCCCCCGGTCACCGCGCCCGAAGGAGGGTGATCGACATGTCCCCCGCGCCCGCGCCACGGCCGGCACTCGCCGTCCCGTCGGTGCCTCGCAGCTACGTGCGGTACCTGCAGGCCAAGCTGCTGGAGGCCGAGGCCGGCCTGACCGCGATGAACGAGAAGTACGACCGGACCAAGGCCCGCTTCGACCGCTGCTACGCCCGCCGGGGCATCAGCCCGGAGACCGACATCGTCAACTACATCAACGCGAAGTCGATCAACCCGGAGCTCAAGTTCTGGTACGGCAAGGTCGAGCACTTCCAGCGGGAGGTGGCCGCCTACGGGGCGGCGCTGACCGGGCTCGACGCCGCGCGCCGGCTGCTCGGCGACGACGGCTACCGGGTCCAGGAGCACGGACGGCCGCGCAACCGGCGCGCCCTGAACCGTGCAGGGTGACGCCGTGGCCCGACGACCCGCGCCCGTCCCGATAGGAGTTCTACGGTCACGCCGCCCGGTGGTTGTTGGAGCGCCCCACCCGCTGGATGAGGTGCTCCACCCACCGCTGGAACTTGTTGCTGGTCCCGCCGAGCAGCCCGGCCAGGTCGTCCTCGGTCAGGCCGCCCCGGGCGGCCAGCGACTCGACCAGCGTCCGCAGCTTCCGGTGGTCGTCGTCGTCCGAGCCGGCGTCCGGGGCGCTGGTGCCCAGATGGCGTTGCAGGTCCTGGAGGATGTCCATCATCTGCGGCAGCGTCTCGATGACCTGTGACAGGCCGGCCTCGTGCGGGCTGGACGACCCGCGCAGGTCCTGCAGGGTGAGCGCGACCGACATCGGGGTGACGATGTCGGCGTCCCCGCTGATCGCGTCGATGGCCCGGCCGAGTTGCTCCTTGGCGGCGTGCACACTGTCGAGGTCGGTGTGATCGACCATGATCGTCCGCATCCCCTGCACGTCGAAGGGGAGCTGCTGCCCCTTCGCCATCAACTGCACGAAGGGCTTCCGGAGCGCGTGCCGGACCGCCAGCTCGTAGAAGACGTTGGCGTTCTGGTCGGTCAGGTCGGCGATGACGAGGTCGTTGCGGATGATGCGGTCGAGCACGTGCGAGGTGATGAGGCCGCCGCGTTCGATTTCGTCACCGCGTACGGCGACGAAGCCCCGCTCCTCCACCACCGGCCGGATGACGTGCTTGAGGACCTGGTCGCTGCGTTTGCGGATCTCCGACCCCTCCGGGCCGATCGGTGCGATGACGAAACACTCACGACGGGTGGTCTGGTCGTTACCGTCCCCCATGGACCCAGCGTAGTGGAGAGCCGTCACCTCACGCGTGCCGGTGCGCGCTCCCAGCGGGCCCGGTGCGCGTCCAGCAGCCGGGTGGCCTCGGCCGCGGCCTCCGGCGTGACCGGCTCCCCGGCCCAGCCGTCGAGGACGCCGACCATGCCGTCGACCAGGCGCCGCCCCACCGGGGTCAGCCGCCGCCGCTCGGCCAGCACCCGCGCGGTGTCCCCGGCCGCCCTGGTCCACCGGACGAACTCGACCTCGGCGCGGTGCCGCTCCGCCCGGCTCCGCGTCACCTGTCGCTGCCGCCGCCAGAACCCCGCCACCCCGAGGTGGGCGTACACGCCGTGCAGCAGGCCCTCCAGCGGGCGCGGGTCCGGGCGCCACGGCGCGTAGCGGAATTCCGGTGGCCCCGGCTCCACCAGGGCGAACAGGTCCGCCAGCGCGGCCAGCTTGAGGTGCTGGATCTCGTGCGCGAGGGTGACGGCGGCGGACCGGCCGTCCGGCGGCAGCGACATGGCCACCGACCCGAAGGCGTGGTGGAAGGTGCCGCTGCGGGTGCCGGCCGGGGGAGGGGCGATCGGCAGCAGTGCGCGCAGCGCCCCGGAGACCTCCTCGGCGACCGGCCGGTGATCGTCGACCAGGATCCGCCACGCCGCGTCGAGGCGGTGCCGCCAGCGCCGCGGGTCGGTCACGCCGCCGGCCCGGTGGCCGTCGCCGACGCCGGGGACGTGCCGCCAGGTCCGGGTGTCCAGCAGCAGGGACAGCGGCAGCCCGTCGCGCGCGAGCCGCAGCCGGGGTACGGGCAGCCACCGCCGGTCACCCGGCGGGCCGTCGCCGATCTCGATCCGCTCGCCGGCGCACCGCACCTGCGCGCGCCCGCCGGCGCACCGCACCCGGGCCCGGGTCGCCCGCGCCGGGATCAGCACCGTGCCCAGGCCGGGCAGGTCGAGGTGGCCGGGCGCGCCGGGCGCGAGCGGGACGTCGAGGTCGGCGTCGATGCCGGACCGGACGGCCGCGGCCACCGCCACGGCCGCCAGCAACCCGGGGTACGCCGAGCGGTCCCCCCGGTGCAGCAGCGACGCGGTGCCGAACGCCCACGCGGCGACCGGCGGATGCCCGAGCGCCGCCGCCCGCTCGTCGGGGCGCAGGCTCGCCAGGACGTCGTACGCCGCCTCGACCGCCGCCCGGTCCGGATGCCCGCTCTCGCGTGCCAGCAGCACCAGGGCCCGTACCAGCAGCAGGGTCTTGCTGCGCTGCGCGGACCGCAACCGGTCGACGGCGTCCGGCCCGCCGCGGCCGGCGGCGAGTTCGTCGAGGACCGCCCGCGGCAGCCGGTGCACGGGCGGGTTCACCGCACCGCCGCCCGCAGCGCCGCCACGTCCCGGCGCACGGTGTGCCGGATGTGGCCGATGAGCGGGTACAGGTCGGGGCAGTAGACCGACGGGTTGTCGAAGCCGCTGCCGGTGCGGTAGCGGTGGGTGCGCAGCCCGCCGCCGCACACCCGGGCCACGTCGCAGGCGCGGCAGGTCGCGCAGAGCGCGTCCAGGCCGGCCTGCTGCGCCCGCACCGCCGGCAGGTCGAGGGCGGCGTCGAACGGGTCCCGGGCCACGTGCAGGCCGGTACGGGCCGCGTCGGGGTGCGCGGCGCCGAGCGTGTCGTCCAGCTCGACGGCGCCGTCGGTCTGCACCACCGCCACCGCCACCGGGCTGGTGCCCACCCCGGCCAGCCGGGAGGCGCCGCCGAGCAGCACCTGGATGATCTCGTCGAAGAGGCGCACCCGGATCTGCTGGCCGGGTGTGTGGTACCACTCGTCGAAGACCGCGGTCAGCCACGCCGCGTACGGCGCCTGCCGGGAATCGGGTGCCCGTCCGGGCGGGGGAGCGCTCCAGCTGCCGTGCGGCAGCAGGAAGTCGACCGCCGGTGGCCGGTGTGCCAGGAGGCTGCGGTAGGTGGTGACCGGGTCGTTGCGCAGGTCGACCGTGCACAGCAGACCATTGAACAGGTGCGGGTACCCGTCGGTCAGCCGGCGCAGCCTGGCCGTGACCCGGTCGTGGCTGCCCCGCCCGTCGGGTCCGCGCCGGTGCCGGTCGTGGGCGGCCCGGTCGCCGTCGAGGCTGACGCTGACCCCGACGTCGAGCCGGTCGAACAGGCGCAGGAACGCCTCGTCCAGCCGGGTGCCGTTGGTCTGCACCGTCATCCGTACCGGCACCGGCGCGGCGAACTGTCGGATTTCCGTCACCGCCCGTTCGATCCGGGCGGACCCGGCGAGTAGCGGCTCGCCGCCATGCAGGATGACGGCCACCCGGTCGAGCCGGTGCGCCCGAGCGTGCTCGCCGATCCGCCGGGCCGTCCAGTCGAGCACCCGATCCGGCATGGACCGGGGCCGGGACCGCCAGCGCTGGTCGGCCATCGTGTAGACGTAGCAGTGATCGCAGGCCAGGTCGCACCGGCTGTGCAGCTTGACCACGAACTGTCGGAACGCGACGGCCGGCGCGCGGCGGGCCGCCGTGCCGCCGGCCGGCCGGTGGCCGTCGTCGGATCCGGGCATCGGCCGCTCCGCGGTCAGGTCGGCGGCCGGGGTCGAGCCGCCGGGGAAACGCCCACAGTACATCGACGAGCACCGCTCGGCTGGCCGTCGTCGGCCCGGGTGACCCGCCCACGCCGGCGTCCGGTGTCGACGGTGCCGGCCGGCTCGCCCCGGCGGCGCGTTCGTCGGCGCAGGCCACCGCGGATGCCGCACGCCGTTATCATGAGCACACGCAGCGGATCTGGCCACCGGTCGATGTCCGGCTTCGTGGCAGGGCGACCGTGGTGTGGGACGCAGACAGGCGGTGATCGGGGGATGGACACCGGGGAGGACGTGTTGCGCTCCGATCTGATCGATCTCACCGATCTGGATCCCGCCGCGCTCGACGCGTTGCCGAGCGCGGTCCTCGTGGCGGCCCTGCGCCGGCTGGAACGCCGCAGCGCCGCCCCCGGCGGCCAGTACGCGGGCTTCGAGAGCGCCCTCGATGGCGAGGACTGAACCGGTGGGCGGCCCGTCGACCCTGGCCGGCGTGCCACACCGGCGAACCGCCCCCGCCGCCCGGGCCAGCACCGACGACACCCCCGGCACCGGCACCATCGTCTCCTTCGTGTCGCCGACCAACGGCACCGGGCGCAGCAGCGCGGTCGCCAACGTCGCCTGGATCCTCGCCGGCAACGGCAGACGGGTCCTCGCCGTCGACTGGTGTGCCCGCACCCCGAGGGTCTACGACTACCTCCGCTCCTTCCAGGTCGACGCCGAACCGGCAGCCAATGTGCTCGGCCTCGAGCTCGCCAACCTGATCTGCCCGCACCCGGACGGGCCGTCGCACCGGGCGCCCGCGGTGATCGCCCCGGCCGCGCCGGACCAGGGCACCCTCTACCGGTACGCGGTGCCGGGATCGAGCTTCGTGTTCGACATGGTCGGGGTCGGCGCCGACGCCGAGGCCCGGCCCGACGGGGACGCGGCGCGGATCCGGCAGCTGCTGCAGCACGCGCCCTACGACTACATCCTGATCGACACCCCGGTCGACCTCACCCTGCCGGGCATCACCCACACCGCGGTGCTCAGCGACGTCGCGGTGGTCTGCATGCCGCCCCGCCGGCAGGCGATGCAGCAGGCGGCCGAGCTGACCGGGCAGCTCCGGCGACAGGCCACCGGCGGCATCCGGGTGCTGGCCGCGCCGACGCTCCGGGACGTCAGCCAACCCTGGTACGGCGAGGACCGCGACTCCGCCCGGCGGGCCTTCGCCAAGCTGCTCGACGGGTCCGCCCGCGACGCGGCGTCCGACGTGGAGATCGTCGAGGTGCCCGAGCAGTCGTACGACACGTACGACGACGTGCTGGCCGCGCTGGCCGACCCGCCCGGCGACCCGAGCAGCCTGCTGGCGGCGTACGAGCGGATGGCGTCGTGGATCAGCGGCGGCGCGGTCGACCGTGCGGTCGTCGTGCCCGAGCGGATCCGCCGCCGCTACCGGCGCGGCGTGCTGCTGGAGCGGGCGGAGAGCATCGACGACATCGTCGTGCTCTACGACCCCGTCGACCGGCCGTGGGCCGACTGGATCGGCGGGCAGCTGCAACGGGCCGACGTCCACGTGCAGCGGCGCGCCGTGCGACCCGGCGTCCCGGTGGTGACCGAGGCGGACACCACCGTCCTGGCCGTGCTCTCCCCGAGCGTGCTCAGCGCGGTCGGCGCCCGCCTCGCCGCCCCGCCGACCGGCGCCGACGCCGACGACGCCGAGGTGCTCGGCGTGCTGACGGCCGGCCGCGAGGCACCGCGGGCCGACCCGAGCCGGGTCGTGGACCTGCGGACCGCCGACGGGGCCCGGGCGCAGTCGCTGCTACTGAGCCGGCTCGGTCTCATCGCCCCGGCCCAGCCCGGCGGCGACCCGCGCGTGGCCTCGCGCTATCCCGGCGAGGCGGACCGTCGGCTGCGGACCAACCTGCCGCCCCGCAACGAGTCCTTCGTCGGCCGTGGCGAATACCTGGAACGGCTGCGCGACCGGCTGACCGGCAACGGCGGCCCGGTGACCCTGACCGGCGGCGCCGGCGTCGGCAAGAGCGAGCTCGCCCGCGAGTTCGCCCACCGCTTCGCCTACGACTACGACCTGGTCTGGTGGATCCCCGCACAGGACCGGGAGACCGTGCAGACGAGCCTCGGCGAGCTGGCCGACGAGATCAACGCCGTGGACGGCGCCGGAGCCGCCGAGTCGGCGCTGGCGGCGCTGTCGACCCCCCGCGGCACCGTCACCCGATGGCTGCTGGTCTACGACAACGCCGACGACGGCACCGTGCTCTCCGCCGACCTGATGCCCCGCCCCGGCACCGGCCACGTGCTGATCACCTCGCGCGACGACGGCTCCTCCAACCTGCCCGCGCCACTGGAGGTCGCGGCGTTCACCAGCGACGAGAGCGTCGCCATGCTGCGGCGCGTGCTGGGCATCAGCACCGACGACGCCCGGGCCATCGCCGCCGCGCTGGAGCACCTGCCGCTGGCCCTGCGCCTCGCCACCGCCTGGATCCGGCAGAGCGCCCGAGCCCTGGAGCGCGACGGCGTACCCGGCCTCGAAGCGGTGGGCCGGTGCGTCGCCGAGTTGCTGGCCCGGCTGCGCCTGCGCCCCGACGCGGACCCGGCCGAGCGGATCCCCGGATCGCACACCTCCACCGTCGCCCGCGTCCTGGACATCACGCTCGCCACGCTCCGGCATGCCGAGTTCGGCCCCCTGGCGATCCACCTGGCCGAACTCGGCGCGTTCCTCTCGCCCGAGGGCATCGGGCTGCCGCTGCTGCGGTCGACGTCGATGCTGACCCAGCTCGCCGCCGCCGCCGACGTCGACGCGCAGGACCTGCTGCTCCGCGCCGGAGAGATCGACCTCGTGCTGACCGTCGGGGCGCGCTTCGCGCTGTACGACGTCGACTGGGGGCACGGCGCGGCGCTGCGGATGCACCGGGCCGTGCAGGTCCTGCTGCGCGAGGCGATCCCCGAGCCGCGCCGGCGCGAACGGCACCGCCAGGTCCTGCACGGCCTCGCCGGGTACGCGCCGACCGACCCGGAGGCCGACGACCCCCGCTACGGCGACATCTTCGAGGAACTGCAACGGCACCTCGTGCCCTCCGGCGCGCTGGAGTCCGACGACCCGCAGGTCCGGCACTGGGTCGTCAAGCAACTGCGCTACCTCTACCTGCTCAACGACAGCGACGCCTGGCAGTCGGCGTTGCAGCTGGCCGGCCCGGCGTGTGAGCGATGGCGGGCCGCCGGCGAGGTCGACCAGCTGACCATGCGGCTGTTCGTGCAGGCCGCCAACCTGCACCGGGCACTGGGCCACTACCAGGAGGCGTTGCGCCTCGACGAGGAGGTGCTCAGCGAGCAGCGCCGCCGCCACGGGCTGCGGCACTTCCGTACCCTGATCGCCGGCCGGGGTCGCGGCGGTGATCTGCGCGGCCTGGGCCGCTTCGAGGACGCCCTGGTCGAGGACCAGGCCACCTTCGCCGGCTTCCAGGCGGTGGTCGGCGACGACCACCCCAACACCCGGATGGCGGTCAACAATCTCGCCATCTCCTTCCTGCTCACCGGCGACGCGCGGGAGGCGCTGCGGCTCGCCCGCCAGGAACGCGACCGTCGGATGGCACTGTTCGGGCCGGAGGACCCGCGCACCTGGCGGGCGTCGTGTCAGGTGGGCACCTTCGAGCGGGAGGTCGGCGAGTACGACCAGTCGCTGGCCACCCTGCGCGAGGCGCTGGAACGCGTCCACGAGCTGCAGGCCGCCGGCCACCTCGACGAGCTGCGGGTCAACCGCAGCCTCGCGGTCACCGAGCGCCGCCTCGGCCTCACCATCGCGGCCAAGAAGCGCAGCGCCGAGACGTTCCGCGGCTACCGGGACCACCTCGGCGAGGACCATCCGCTCACCCGGGCCAGCCTGCTCAGCCTGGCCGTCGACTACCACCGGACCGGCGACGCCGCCATCGCCGTCCAGCACGCCATCCGCTGCCTGCGCGGCTACGAGCGGCAGCTGGAGGCCGGCCACCCGTTCACCGCGGTCTGCTCGGTCAACCTCGGGGTGTTCCAGCGCGGCGCCGGCGAGTACGACCAGGCCGTCCGCGACGGCGAACGAGGGCTGCGAGCGCTGCGGGCCCGACTCGGTGACGCCCACCCGTGGGCTCTGACGGCGGCGACCGCCCAGGCGGGCCACCTGGCCGCCCGCGGTGACCTGGACGAAGCCCTTCGGGTGCAGGAGGAGGCACACCTGACCGGCGTGCACTACCTCGGCCGGCGCCACCCGTGCAGCCTCGACGCCGCGGCCAACCTCGACGCCATCCGGGCGCTGCGCGACGGCACCGACGACGGGGTTCCCACCGCGCTGACCGACCCCGACATCGACGTGCCGCAGAGCTGAGGAGTGACGAGGTGACCGATCCGCAGCTGCTCGACGCCCTGGTGGAGGAGTCGGCCGAGCAGGACGTCCCGGGCTTCCGCAAGAAGCGGGACCTGTGCCGCGGGCTGCTGCTGCGCGACTGCGGCGTCTACCACGTCGCGCACTACACGGCCGGCGTACTCGACTTCGCGCTGGACCTGCTCGAGCACGACTCGGCCCCACCGGCGGTGGACGACGCCGACCTGCGGCAGCGCCGCGACGTCCACCGGCGGGTCGGCGCCCAACTGGTGTACCGGGCGACCGAACTCGACCGGCGGCTGTGGGAACTGCAGAGCGGCGCGTTGATCCGCACGGTCGCCCAGACCCGGGCCGGTCTGGTCTTCTGCAACTCGGTGGTCGGCAGCGAGCACGTGGTGGGCTTCGGCTCGGCCCCGCAGACCGCCAGCCCGGTGGCCGACCCGGCCCGGGTCGGCGAGATCGACCGGGCCGCCGCCGAACTCGCCACCGACCTGCGCCGGCTGGTCCGGCAACGGTCGCAGAATCCGGGCGGCTGGCTGACCGCCCGCGACGGGCAGCCGCTGCCGGACCCGCGCGTACCGTCCGCCGACACCGTCCCGCCGCACGTGAGCGGCTCGACCGGTCCCGACGGGATCCTCGCCGGGGCGCTGCGGCCCGCCGGGCTGCACTACCTCAGCCACCACCGGGCGGGGGAGCAGGTGGCGGCGGTCGACATCCTGGAGCACCCGGAGCTGGAGCCGTTCTTCAACCGGGGCGTCACCGTGCCCGACCGCCGCACCCGCTACCGGCGCCTCGCCGGTGATCTCTCGCTGCTGGCGCTGCAGGTCGGCCGGGACCTGCGCCGGGCCGTGGTCGGCGACGTCAGGCGGCTGGTGCTCGACGTGGAGATGGGTGCCGTCTACTACTACCGGCTCGCCCCGGACGACTACCTCTTCGGGGTGACCCTCGACCAGGAGGCGGTCAGCCAGGCGGACAACGCCATGTGGACGGTGGCCCGGCAGCTCACGAACGTCGCCGGCTGAGGATGGCCCTGACCCCCCTGGCCCGATCGGCGGCCGTGGTCGGCGCCGGGCTGGCCGGCCTGCTGCTGGCCTGGGCCGGTGACGTCCACGGGCTGGAGCGCTCTCCGGCCTACCTCCTGCTCGCCTCGACCCTGCTGGCGGTGGGGTTGGTCGGCAGCACCCGGGACATCAGCCTCGCCGACGTCCGGGCCCACCTGCCCACGGTGCTGCTCGCCGTGACGGTCGGGGTGATCGCCAAGGCGGCGCTCGTCGCCGGGATCATGTTCCTGGCCTTCCGCGACCCGGCGGTGCTGGTCCTCGGCGTCGCCGTCGCGCAGATCGACCCGCTGGCGGTGGCCGCGATGAGCCGCCCGGACCGGATGTCGCCGCGGGCCCGTTCGATCCTGTCGATCTGGGCCTCGTTCGACGACCCGGTTACCGTGCTGGTGACCGTCTACCTGGCCGCGGTCGCGCTGGACCTGCGCGGCGACGCCGGCACCCCGCCCGGCGTGCTCGGCGACCGCCCGGTCGACCTCCTGCTCGGCTTCGGCGCCAACCTCGCCTTCGCCGCGGTCGCCGGGTTGCTGTGGTGGCTGCTGCGGGCCGCCGGGCTCCGGGACGCCGGCCGGGCCGGGCACCGCACCCGGGCCACCCTGCGCTGGGTGGCCGTCGCCCTGCTGATCGGGCTCGTCCTCTTCGCCGCCTGGCAGTTCCTCATGCTCGGCCTGGCGATCGCCGGGCTCTTCTTCCGACCCCGCCTCGGCCCCGTCGTCGGCCGCGCCACCCAGGCCGCCTACCTCGTCGCCACGTTCCTGCTCGGCCTGCTGCTCGTGCAGGGCGTCACGGTGGTCGAAGGGCTAGTGCTCGGCCTGGCCGCCGTGGCCGCCCAGCTGCTGGTGTCCCTGCCCATCTCGCGGGGACTGCCGGCGACCGACCGACGCTACCTCGCCTGGGGGCAGCAGAACGGGCTGACCGCGGTGATCCTCGCCCTCGTGCTGGAGCGCACCTTCCCCGGCACGGTCGGCGTGGTCGCCCCCGCGATCATCGTGATCAACTCCATTCACGCGCTGGCCGCTGTGCTGCTCGACCGGCGCCGACGCGCCGAGACGGCACCGCCGGACAGCGACGCGGGGCTGCCCCGCATGCGCGAGACCCCGCCGACCAGGGCGCTCGAACCGGACCGGTGATCCCGGCCGCCGGTGCGGCCGCCGCGGCCAGCGGCCGGCCGGATCAGCCCGCCACCATCAGCTGGCGCACGTGACCGCTCAACCCGTCGAAGACCGACCGCGCACCCGACCAGCTGCGGGACCGGTCCGGCGGCTCGACCACGTCGTCGCCGCCCGCACCGGGCGCGGCCAGGTCACCCAACGCGTCCAGCTGGAACAACGGCAGGTACTCGGCGATCCCGTCGTAGGTCTCGCACAGCCGGTCCAGCTGCTCCAGGTCCGCCGGTTGCGGGTCGCGGGTGTGGCGCTCGTACCACTGCTCGACGCCGTACCGGAACGCCTCGATCAGCCGGCGCAGCACCATCGACGTCCCCAACGCCCGCTGCACGTCCCGCGAGCGCAGCCGGGACCGCAGCGGCGCCCCGCCCTCCTCGGCCGGCCGCCCGGCCCCGGGCCGGGGCGGCGTGAACGCGTCGTGCAGGTGCCGGTCGAAGCCGCTGAGCTGGTCGAGCGCCTGTATGGCGTCGACGAAGACGCGGGCCACCCGGCCCGGCAGCGGCGACGCGACGGCCGGTGCCGGCCCCCGCCCGGCCGCCGGGCTGCCGTCGAGTCGCGGGCCGTTGAGGTCCTGGTGCAGCTCGCCCCGCATCTCGTCGAGCTGGTACGACAACCGTTCGATCGACCGCTGCGTGTTGGTCTGCTGGCGCTGGATGCGCTCGACCCGCTGCCGCACCGAGGTCAACGCGTCCGCGCCGACGACCTGCTCCAGCCGGCGCATCGACGCCTTGACGCTGCCCGACAGGTCCTCGGCGAACGTCTGCGGGTCGTAGACGATCGGCTCCACACTGAACGTCGTGGCGAGGTCCGCGGCGAAGTCCGCCGGCAGGTGCCCGACGACGACCAGGATCACCTCGCTGTCCGGCACCGCCGCCCGGATCGCCACCACCCGGCGGTTGAGCTCGTCGACCTCCTCGGACTTGAGCACCGACTCGGACAGCAGCACGCAGCAGCCGGCGTCGTGCTCGTCCAGTGGCACCCAGAAGTCGACCGGCAGGTCCCGCATCGACCCGATCAGATGATCCCGCTGGTACGACCAGCCGTCCTGGGTGAGCACCCGCCGCACGTCCGCGCCCACGTCCTGCCGGCTGGCCAGGTCGAACTGGACCCGGACCGCCTCCCGCACCAGGACGTGGGTGACCGGCGTGCCGGCCGCCACCGCCCGCTGGTAGAGGTGGTAGCAGAGCCGGATCACCCGGCGCGGCACCCCGTCGGTCAGGTTCGTCAGGTATTCGGTGGTCTCCTCGGTGAACGGCGCCAGCCGGGCCTGACCGGACGCCCGCAACTGGCTCCGCCGGATGAAGTCCCGCACGTCCGCCACGCTCAGCGCCGACATCCGCACGATCGGCGCGATCCGCTGCCGCACGTCAGGGCTGAGCAGGTGAAGCAGGTCGGGCAGCCCGGCGATCACCAGGAAGGCCCCGGCCGAGGCGAAGACCCCGATCATCCGCGCGAACCGGGCCATCGTCTCGTCCCCGGGCCGGCCCGCCGCGGACAGGATCTTGTCAAGCTCGTCGAGCACCAGGACGAAGCGTTCGTGCCGGCGCCCGTGCAGCAGGGCGAGCACGCCCATCGTCTCCACCGCGCCGGCCTCCACGTCCGCCCGGGCGGTGACACCGGCGGCCGTCAGCGCCGGCCCGGGCGGATAGCCCATCAACCAGTCCCAGGCCATCGCCTCCGTGCCGGGATCGAGCAGCATCGCGAGGACGGTGCCGTACGACGGGTCGGGTGTGACCTCGGCCAGCTCCTCGCGTAACCGCCCGGCGAGCAGCCGGACCGCCTCCGCCGGGTCACCGCCACCGGGCGCCGCCTCCGCCGGGTCACCGTCGCGGCCGGCCGGCGGCACGGGCCCCGCCGCCCCCCACTGCGCGACGAGGGCGCGTACCGCCTCGCGGGACAGCCGGCCGAGGAACCGCCGATTCAGCGACAGGAACGTGTCGGCCGGCGCGTCGAGGTAGATCGCCTTCCCGGCCGGCCCGACGGCCCGGCGAGCGTGGGCCAGCAACTCGACCGCGAGATGGGTCTTCCCGGTGCCGTAGTCGCCTACCACGGCGACGGTCCCACCGTCGCCCGTACGCAGGTAGTTGTCCAGGTGGGCGAGCGCGTCGCGGATGGCCACCGTGACCACCGTGGTGGTGTCCGTGCCGTCCTCACTCACGCGGGCGACGGCCGTCGCGGAGAACGGGTTGACCGGACCGACCGCCGGTGGTCCGAGTGCGTCCATCTTCCTGATCCTTCGGTAGCTCCGGTCTGGGCACCAGGCGTTCCCGTACCGAGGCCGGCTCCGCCCGTACGCCGGCTCCGGGCCGTCTTCAAATCGTAGCGGTCCGTAGCCAACCCGGCGGACCCTCGCCAGCCACCAGCTCGGGCTCACCTGCGAAAAGAGCCGATCGGTCAGGTGCGCCCAACCCCATCGCGATCGACTACGTCCAATACCATAAGGCTCATGGTCGCAACCTGGTGGCCGCGACGCCGATGCCGGCGCCCCGGGGTGGTCCGCGCGTGCCGCCACGGGCCGGTCGAGGCGAGAGCCGTTCGATGACGGATCCCGTCGCCGGCTTCTCCCGGCCGGCCGCCCGATGGCTGCGGGTGGTGTTCGGAGTCATCGGCCTGGTCTCCCTGGTGTTGGGCTACCTCGGCTTCGAGCGCCTCCACCAGGACCAGCCGGACGCCATCCACGACCTGTACGACGTGCTCTACTACGACATCCAGCTGTTCGTCCTCGGCGCCGAGCCCTTCCAGGAACCGGGCCCCTACCCGTGGCAGCTGCAGGTGGCCCGGTTCACCGCCCCGCTGTTCACCCTGCTCGCCGTGTTCGAGGCCAGCCGGCTGCTGCTGGCCGCCGAGATCCGCCGCCTGCGCGCCCGGCGTGCCCGCGGCCACGCCCTGGTCTGCGGCGACTCCCAGTTCGCCCACATGCTCGCCGACCGGCTCTTCGCCGACGGGGAACGCGTGGTCGTGGTCCGCTCCGAACCGTTCGGGCCGCTGGAGTACCGCCGGCGCCGCTACCTCGGCGTCATCGGCGACCCGACCAGCGCCGAGGTGCTGCGCGGCGCCGGCCTGCCCCGGGCCCGGACCATCTACGCCTGCACCGGCAACGACGACCGCAACCACGCCATCGCCAACACCGCCAGCCGACTGATCCAGGACCGACGGCAGCCACCCCGGGTCTACGTGCAGGTCCACGACCCCGAGATGTGCCTGTCCCTGCAGGCCCGGCGGCTCGGTGCGGCCGGATCCAGCCGACTCCGGCTGGACTACTTCCACGTCGACGACATCGCCGCCCGCGCGCTGCACCGGCACCACCCGCTGCGTCCCGCACCCGGCCGGCCGGCGAAGGTCCTCATCGCCGGCAACGGGACCTTCCGCAGGGCCCTGCTGGTGGAGACCGCCCGACACTGGCGAGCGTGCCGCGCCGACCCGCGTACCGGCGTGCCCGTGCCGCCCCTGCAGGTGGACCTGGTGGCCCCCGACGCGGCCACCGAACTCGCCCTGGCGACCTCCCGTTACCCGTTCCTGAGCACCGTCTGCCAGCTGACCGCGTACGACCGGGACCTCGACGGCCTCACCGAGCTGCCGCAACTGTCCACCGGCGGCTACGACCGCATCTACCTGTGTGCGCCGGACGAGCGCACGGGGCTGCAGTTCGTGCTGGACACACCGGCGCTCTGGCGGGGAGCGGAGAGCTCCGTCTTCGTACCGGTCTACCGGCAGGCGGCGCTCGCCGCCGCCTTCCACGGCGACTCCCGCCACGACCTGCTCGACGAGGTGCACGGCAAGCTGCGCCTCTATCCGGTGCTGACCCACGCCTGCGAGGCCCCGCTGATCGCCGAGGATCTCACGGAACGGCTCGCCCAGCAGATCCACGACCGTTACCTGCACGCCCAGCGGCGGGCCGGGGTACGCCCCGGCGACGCGCCCGCGATGGTCAACTGGCCGCAGCTGCCCGAGTCGCTGCGGCGGGCCAACCGCGCCCACGTCCAGGACATCGCCGCCAAACTGCTGAACCTCGGCTGCGTCGTGGCACCCCGGCACGGCAGCACCGGTGACGCCTCGGCCGCCGGGCAGGCCATCGACGACCGGATCGACGAGCTGGCCCGGCTCGAGCACGAGCGCTGGTGCCGGGAACGGCAGGCGGAGGGCTGGACGTACGGCGCGCCGCGCGACGACACCCGGCGGCGGCATCCCGCACTGCGTCCCTGGGACGAGCTGACCCCCGAGGTCCAGGAGCAGAACCGTGAGGAGATCCGGGCGTTGCCCGACGTGCTGTCCGACAGCGGCTTCGAACTGATCCGGCTGAGCGCCGCCGTGCCGGCGCAGCGGGGAGGATCGACCGATGCCGCCTGACCCCGCAGCGCTGCGCGTCGGTATCACCGGGCACATCAACCTGACGCCCGCCACCGAGCGGCTCGTCGCCGAGGCGCTCCGCGTCGAGCTGCACCGCATCAGCGACCGGCCGGTGCACGGCGTCACCTGCCTGGCTGCCGGCGCCGACCAGATCTTCGCCCGCGCGGTCCTGGCCGCCGGCGGCACGTACGAGGTGATCCTGCCGGCCCGCGACTACCGGTCCGCGGCGATCGGACCGGACCACCGGGCCGCCTTCGACGAACTGCTGGAGAACGCGACCGAGGTCGTCCACACCGGCCACGACCGCTCCAGCACCGCCGCCTACGTGGCTGCCAACCGGGAACTGCTCCGGCGGGTGCAGCGACTCGTGGCGGTGTGGGACGGGGAACCGGGCTGCCACGCCGCGTCGACCGACCGTACCGTCGAGTGGGCGCGGCAGCGGGGCATCCCGACCACGGTGCTGTGGCCCACCGGCGCCCAGCGAACGCCCAGCGTTGACTGACCGCCGGTCGGGGGCCGGTCGGCGCCACCCCTGCTGGACGCCGGCCCGGTCCACCCTCCGGGTTGCTCGTCAGTTCGCCGGATCGTCCAAGAAGGCGAGGGCGGTGGTGGCGAAGAGCGGCGAGCTGAAGATGCTGTAATGGGTCAGGCCGGGCAGGATCGCGAGCGCGTGACCGCCCTTCGGCCGGCCCTCGTTCATCCAGCCACCGTCGCGCAGACCTCCGTCGAGCAGCTTGAAGACCTCGACGTAGTGGCTGGGCGGCGCCATGTCGGCGTCGGCGGCGACGATCATCGTCGGCACCTGCAGACCACGCATCTCCTCGGTGAGGTCGAAGTCCTGCGCCATGAGCGCACCGATCTTGTCCAGCAGCCGCGGGAAGTCCTCGGGGCGCGGCGCCACCCGCTGGTAGAGCTGGTACATCGGCGTGTCCTTCATGAACTCGGCGGCGGCCGCGCCCACCTGACCCTGCTGTGCGCGCATCTCCGCGTAGATCGCGTCGGACCGGATGTGCGCCGAGGCCGCGACGACCCGCCCGATCCTGGTGGGGTGGCTGACCGCCGCGCGCAGCGCCACCCCGCCGCCGAGCGAGTAGCCCACCAGATGCGGCCGGTCCAACGCGAGGTGGTCGATGAGCGCCGTGACGTCGTCGGCCATGAACTGCAGGTCGAGCGGTCGGTCGATGTCGGCGGTGCGGCCGTGCCCCTGCAGGTCCACGGCGATGACCTGGTGGCGCGCGGCCAGCGCGGGCAGCACCGGCCCGAACATCTCGCCCGAGCCGAGTCCGCCGTGCAGCAGGATCAGCGGCTGCCCGCTCCCGTGCGTCTCGTAGTAGAGGTTGATGCCGTTGACCTCGGCATACCGGCCGGCGCCTTCGACGTCGGTGGTCCAATCGGTGGCCGTCACGGTGGTGCTCCTTCCGTCCATGTCTGTCCGATGTGCGCTGCTGACGTGCCGAATCCGCGGTCGCCGGAGACGACCCACCGTGCAAACTACGTCGTCCGGCCGTGGGCGTCTGCCCGTTCGCGAGCGTGTCGGGCAAGGCCGCCGCGGCCGGCCGCCGACCCGGGCGTCCGCCGATCCGGCCGGCCGCCGGCCCGCCGGTGGTGGCACGGCGGAACCCGCCGGCCGGGCGTCAGGCGCCGCTGACCCTGGGCGGCTGACGCTCGGTCAGCCGGAACCCGACCCCGCGTACGGCGTCGATGGTGACGCCGGTCCCGAGGTCGGCGAGCTTGCGCCGCAGCCGCTTGACCAGGGACTGCACGTCCGCCTTGCGGTCCAGTCGCTCGTCCCGCCAGACCGACCGGTGCAGTTCGGCGTAGCTCCAGACCCGGACCGGCTCGCTGGTCAGGCAGCTCAGCAGGTCGTGCTCGAGCCGGGTGAGATCGACCTGCCGGTCGCCGCAGCGGGCGGTGGAGCGGGTCGAATCGATCTGCAGGGTGTCGTCGGCGACCGCGGGTGCGGCGACGGCAGCCCGCGCGGGCGGCGCCACCGAGGACTGCTGCGGGACCGCGATCAGCTTGCGCAGCTCATCGAGGTCGGCCACCAGCAGCAGCGGCGCGACACCGTCGAGGAGTTCCGCGAGCCGGATCCGTTCGGCCGGGGACGGTGTCACCGCGATCAACAGTGGAAACAGGTGCTCCGCCGGAGCGGCACCACCGCCCGGCACAGTGCTCTCGTCGCTCTCGGCCACAGCCCCCACCCCGAAACGACGGGCAATTTCCGCCCAACTTCGTCTTGGCCGTGACGATAATTGTCAAGGCTGCCAGCAACCAGGCAAACCGTTAGTGACAAGTTGCTCACGTCGCGTGCTTGATCGTCCTTTTGCCTCGATCATAGTGTCCAACCGGGCAGCCGGCGTGACCCGCACGGCGGCCCCGGGGTACGGGGGTCTGCTCGTTCCGGCGCGTTCCTCACTGGAGAGGATCTCCTGCACCCTTCGCATTGGCTCGATCAACCGCGGGTCGTACCGGAGGAGGCAGCAGCGATGCTGAAACGTCCACACCCGAGGCGCATAGCCAGATCCCTGGTGAGCGCAGGCGCGGCCCTGGCCCTCGCCACGACAGCCCTGGTCGCGGTCAGCACGGGCGCACAGGCCGCAACGGGGACCGGAGCTGGGTCCCCGTCGGACAAGATCCGCCCGGATCTCGCGAAGCAGTTGGAGGGCAAGAGCGAGGGCGACTTCTGGATCCACTTCAAGGACAAGGCGGACCTGAGCAAGGCCAGCCAGATCAAGGACTGGGCCGAGCGGGGCACCGCGGTCGCCGAGGCGCTGCAGAAGACCGCCGCCGACAGCCAGGCCAAGATCCGGGCTGAGCTCAACAGCTCGGGCGTGAAGTACGAGACGTTCTGGGCGACCAACGCCATCAAGGTCACCGGCGGCTCGTCGACGATGGCCCAGAACTTCGCCGCCCACGCCGAGGTCGACGGCCTGTACGCCCCGATCGAGTACAAGGTGCCCGAGGTCACCGAGGGCACCAACGAGAAGACGGTGAACGCCCTCGAGTGGGGCATCGCGAACATCAAGGCCGACAGGGTCTGGTCCCAGTACGGCGTCAAGGGCGCCGGCATCACGGTGGCGAACATCGACACCGGGGTCCAGTTCGACCACCCGGCGCTGGTGAACACCTACCGCGGCAACAACGGCGACGGCACGTTCAACCACAACTACAACTGGTACAACGCCGCCGGGAACTGCGCCGCCGCCCCCTGTGACAACAACGGCCACGGCACCCACACCATGGGCACGATGGCCGGCTCCGACGGGGCCAACCAGATCGGCGTCGCCCCCGAGGTCAAGTGGATCGCGGCGAACGGCTGCTGCCCCAGCGACGCCGCGCTGATCAACTCCGGCCAGTGGATGCTCCAGCCCCGGGACCTCAACGGTCAGAACCCGGACGCGAGCAAGCGGCCGAACATCATCAACAACTCGTGGGGTACCACGCTGCCCTCCAACGACCCGTTCATGGAGGACGTGACCGACGCGTGGACCGCCTCGGGCATCTTCGGGGCCTGGTCCAACGGCAACAACGGTCCGGGCTGCCAGACCAGCGGCTCCCCGGGCAGCCGGATCAACAACTACTCCGCCGGCGCGTACGACATCAACAACAACATCGCCAGCTTCTCCTCGCGTGGCGCCGGGCAGAGCGGCACGATCAAGCCGAACATCTCGGCGCCGGGGGTGAACGTCCGGTCGAGCGTGCCGGGCAACAGCTACGCCAGCTTCAACGGCACCTCGATGGCCGCCCCGCACCTCGCGGGCGCGGTCGCGCTGCTGTGGTCGGCGGCGCCGGCGCTGGTCGGTGACGTCACCGCGACCCGCGCGTTGCTGAACACCACGGCCATCGACAAGGCCGACAGCCAGTGCGGCGGCACCGCGGCGAACAACAACGTCTACGGCGAGGGTCGGCTCGACACCCTCGCGCTGCTCGACGCCGCCCCGATCGGTGACACCGGCACCCTGACCGGCACGGTCACCGACGCGGGCACCGGCACCCCGATCGCGGGTGCTGCCGTGGCCCTGACCGGCCCGGCCAGCCGCCAGCTGACCACTGGCAGCGACGGCAAGTACTCGTCCCTCCTGCCGGCCGGTGACTACCAGGTCGCGGTGTCGGCATTCGGCTACGAGACCAAGACGGTGTCGGCCACGATCACCAAGGACACGACCACGACGACCAACATCGCCCTGGCGGCGATGCCGAACGTCACGGTCAGCGGTACGGTCACCGACGGCTCCGGCCACGGCTGGCCGCTCTACGCGAAGGTGAGCGTCGAGGGCCCGTCCGGGGTGTCCGACTACACCACGCCCACCAACGGCCAGTACAGCTTCAAGCTCCCGGCCGGGGCGACCTACAGCATCAAGGTCGAGCCGCAGTACCCGGGCTACCAGACGGTGACCAAGGACGTCGTCGTCGGCTCGAGCAACGTCACCCACGACGTCGCCGTGCCAGTGGCCGCCAACTCCTGCACCAGCGCGCCCGGATACCGCAACGGCTCCGACGGGGTGTACGAGACCTTCGACGGCACCACCGCGCCGTCCGGCTGGTCCCTGGTGGACAACCAGGGCAACGGCCAGGTCTGGCAGTTCAACGACCCCGGCAACCGCGGCAACCTGACCGGCGGCACCGGCAACCACGCGGTCCTCGACAGTGACAAGTACGGCAGCGGCAACCGGCAGGACGCCGCGCTCGTCAGCCCGGTCGTCGACCTCACCGACGTCGCCGCTCCGGTGATCCGGTTCAACCAGGACTTCCGGCAGCTGGGCACCAACAAGGCGGATGTCGACCTCAGCCTCGACGGCGGCACCACCTGGACCAACGTGCTCCGGCAGTCGACCAGCGCCCGTGGGCCCCTGGTGACCGAGGTCAAGATTCCGCAGGCTGCCGGCAACGCGCAGACCCGGGTCCGGTTCCGCTACTACGACGCCTCCTGGGCGTGGTGGTGGCAGGTCGACAACGTGCTGATCGGCAGCCGGGTCGTCTGCCAGCCGATCGACGGCGGCCTGGTGCTCGGCCACGTGCAGGACAAGAACGACAACAGCTACCTCAACGGCGCCACCGTCACCAGCGACGACCGGCCGGCGGAGAAGGCCACCACCGCGGCCACGCCGGACGACACCAAGCTGGCCGACGGCTTCTTCTGGATGTTCTCGTCGCTGACCGGCTCGCACAAGTTCACCGCGAAGGCCGGCAAGTACGTCAGCCAGACCAAGCAGGTCGACGTGCACGCCCACCGGGTGAACGACGCGACCTTCCAGCTCGGGGCTGGCCGGCTGTCGATCGAGCCGGCCGAGGTCACCGGCACGGCCCAGATGCCCACCGGCAAGGTCAACAAGACCTTCACGGTGACCAACACCGGCGCCGCGCCCGTTGACGTCGAGTTCAGTGAGCGGGACGGCGACTTCGTGCTCCTGGGAGCCGACGGATCCAAGATGAGCAAGCAGGAGGTGCTCGCCGCCAGCGGCGCACCCGAGCAGCGGCTCAACGTCCCGACGTCGTTCGCCGCGCAGGCCTCCGGCAAGGCGGCCACGGCGAGTGCCACCGCGGACGGCCCGTCCGCCGCGCCGTGGACGAACATCGCCAACTACCCGGCGAACGTGATGGACAACCGGGTGGTGAACCTTGACGGCAAGGTCTACTCGATCGCCGGCGGCAACGGGACGGCCTCCAGCGCGAAGAACTACGTGTACGACCCGATCGCGCAGAACTGGGCGCCGATCGCCGACCTTCCCGGCGCGCGTAACGCCGTGACGGCTGGTGTCGTGGACGGGAAGATCATCGTGACCGGCGGCTGGGCGGCGGCCGGGCCCGACGGCACCACCTGGTCGTACGACCCGGCGGCCAACACCTGGACGAAGAAGGCCAACAACCCCGCGCCGCGCGCCGCGGCAGGGCAGGCGGTCGTCGACGGCAAGCTGTACGCCATCGGCGGTTGCACGACCGCGTCCTGTACGCCGATGTCCAACTCGGCCGTCCGGTACGACCCGGGCAGCGACAGCTGGGAGACGCTGCCCAACTACCCGAAGTCGGTGGCGTTCGCCTCCTGCGGCGGGATCGACGGCATCGTCTACTGCACCGGTGGCAACGACGGATCCGTGGCGCAGAAGGCCAGCTACGCCTTCGACGCGGCCGCCAACGACTGGACCGCCATTCCTGACGCGCCGGTCGACAGCTGGGCCAGCTCGTTCGCCGTCGCGAACGGCAAGCTCCTGGTCGTCGGCGGTGTGCAGGGCGGCGTCATCACCAACGCCGGCTTCGCCTACGACCCGGCCGGCAACTCGTGGTCCGACCTGCCGAACGCCAACACCGCGCGGTACCGCGGTGGCGCGGCGTGCGGCTTCTACAAGGTCGGCGGTTCGTCGGGCAGCTTCAACGCCGCGGCGGAGAGCGAGGCACTGCCCGGGTTCGAGGAGTGCGCCGAGCGTCCGGCGGACGTCAGCTGGATGACGATCGACAAGACGGCGGTCACGCTGGCGCCGGGTCAGAAGGTCACGGTCACCGTCGGGATGACGGCGAACGTCGACCAGCCCGGTAGCTACACCGCCTCGGTCGGGATCAAGCAGAACACGCCGTACACGGTGCAGCCGGTGCCGGTGACGATGAACGTGACGCCGCCGGGCACCTGGGGCAAGCTGATGGGCACGGTCACCGGGACCAGCTGCCAGGGCGCCAGCTCCCCGCTGGCCGGGGTGACCGTCCAGGTCGACGGGAAGGCCGCGTCGTGGACCTTCACCACCGATGCCCAGGGCAAGTACGCCTACTGGCTGGACCGCAAGCACAACCCGCTGAAGATGGTCGTTGCCAAGGACGGCTGGAAGCCCCAGACCCGTCAGACGACGATCAACAGCACCCCGCGGGTGGAGGACTTCGCACTGTCCCCGACCCGTTGCTGACAACTGAACGGTGACTGACCCGGCCCGCCTGGTTGCGACCAGGCGGGCCGGATCAGGTCTGGAGGTTGCCAGCCGTGACGCCCTCAGGGGCACGCGACGGTCAGGCCAGGGCGAGGCGGAAGCCGACCCCGCGGACCGCGTGGATCGCGGCCCTCGCGCCCAGCCGGGCGAGCTTGCGCCGTACCCGCCGCACCACAGAGTGCATGTCGGACCCGCGGCCGAGGTGCTTGTTGCCCCAGACCTCCAGGTGGAGCCGCTCGTAGGTCCACACCTGCTCGGGCGTGCCGACCAGGCACAGCAGGAGATCGTGCTCCAACGGGGTCAGCTCGATCTCGCGGTCCAGCCAGCGCAGCACCCGCCGGTCGGAGTCGACGCACAGATCGGGCGGTGGTGGCGTGCCGAAGTCTCCCACGGCCTCGGTCATCGCGGCCTGGCCGGGCGGCGGCGCTGTCGCCGCCGCGGCGCGAGGCGCCCCGGCCGTGAGAAACGCCCGCGCCTGATCGACGCTGGAGACGATCAGGAAGGCATCGGTCCCGCCGAGCAATTGGGCGAGCCGGCTGCGTTCGGCCGGTGAGGACGCGATGCCGATTACCAAGGACGCGGTCGGGAACCCCCTCATCCTCCGCCCCTTCCGATTCCACCCGATCCAGGATCATTCCTCCGTGACGCCAAGCAATTGGCCGTATGGCCCCGGTCGTGGCGAACCTGTGAGAAATAGCTGCAGATGGTCAGGGAGCAGCCGATCCGGTCGGAACCGGACCGCGAATGGGCTCTCCATCTCTATCGATTGTTCGAATCTGCGTTATTTGGTCGAGTCGCCGGGTGAGGTGGTTTGTGAGGCATTTCTTCCGGCGACCTGCGGCTGCTTCCTGATTGATATAGTATTGTACGTCAATGTAACGAGCAAGTATCAGTTCGCCCGTTACCGTCCGGTAGGAAATACCAGGTCGTGCCCCACGTTGCGCACCAGTCGTATCGGGTACGCGGGGCGAATGGCCGAACTGCTCGAGGACGGCGACATCTACTTCTTCTACCGGCCCCGGGTCGAGGAGGAGCACGTCGACTCCCTGGCGGAGGTCCAGCGCCTGCTGGTGGTGCTGCACCCGTGGCACGGGCGGCACCTGCGCCTGCTGATCGTCGGGCGGAAGCGCCTGCCCGACATCGACGTGCACGACCGCTTCTGGGCGTTCGTCGACGAGGTGGTGGACCGACCCCAGCAGCTGCACGAGGCCCTGCGGGCGCGCAGCTACCGCACGCGGACCCGCGACAGCCGGCAGCAGCCGCCGGCCCGGCCCGCCGCCGAGGGGGCGTACGTGATCGCGCGGCACGACGACCACACCCATCTCGCGTACGAACTCGAGCTGCCGCCGCGTCTCGGCGAGGCGCAGCACGAACTCAGCATCGAGTCGGAGGCGAGCTACATCGTCACGGTGAAGAACCCGCAGGCACCCTCCCCACCCGGCGTCGGCCTCCGCGGATCCCGGAAGGTCCGGCTACCAGCCGCGCTGCAGGCTGCGTTCCACGGTCGCCGCTTCGCCCCGCTCGACCCACCCGCGTTCCTCGATCACCCCGGCACCGAGATCGTCCTCATCGGCGCGGCCCACGACGCCTCCGAGGAGCTGCGGATCGACCTGGACACGGAGGTAGAGCGAGCGGAGCGGAGCACCGTCTTCGGCGACCTGCGGATCGGGCGCCGGGAACGCCCGGTCGCCCCGCTCTTCACCGGCGAGTGGGCCTGACGTTGACGCCGGGCTCCAGTTGCCGGCGGGGCGCGGTCACCGCTCCGGTCCCACCTCCACCAGCACCGCGCCCGGCTGCGGCAGCTCCAGCTCCACCAGCGTGCCCCCGTCCCGGTCGACGGCGTCCACCGGCTCGGCGGGCAGGATGTCGGCCGTGCGCAGCGCCGCCCACTGCTCCTCGTCGGGCCACTCGCCGACCCCGAGCCGGGCGGCGACGGTGGTGACGTCCCCGTGCTCGCGGTCGAGCCGGGTGATCCGCACCGGCCGCCCGGCCACGCCGTCGAGGGTCAGCACGACCCGCCGCGCCAGCGCCGGGTCGCCGTCCCGCTTCGACTGGTCCAGCGTGGACGCCCACACCAGCACCGCGAGGGAGCCGTCGTCGCGCCGGCTGGCCCAGGTCTGCACCAGCCCGTCGGCACCGTCGCCGCTGGCCCGCACCGGCAGCTCCGTGTCGCCGAGGCGGGAGAGCAGCCACAGCGCGTGGTAGCGGGGCTTCGCGATGCCCCCGACGGTGATCAGCCCGAACCCTCCGTGCAGCAGCCGCGGCGGACGGCCGAGCTCCTCGAAGTGGTCGCTGGCCACCCAGTACGACAGGGCATCCACCCGGCCCGCCGCCGAGCGCATCCCGGTGAGCAGGAACGTTGCGGCGAAGGTGCCGTCGTTGACCGGATGGAAGTGGGTGGGGGTGACGCCCCACTCGGTCCACAGGATGCGCGCGTCCGGGCGGCCGAACCGCCGCAGTGTGGGGCGCAGGTCCAGCGGCGGGCTGCCGTACGTGTGGGTGGAGACGAAGTCGACCGGCGCGCCGCTGACGGCGGCGTGCTCGAGCAGGGCGTCCACCCAGCCGGCGGCGGCCGACGAGGGACCGCCCACCGGGATACGCGGGTCGACGTCCTTGACCGCCTGGGCGGTGACGTCGTACAGCCGCATCCATTCCGCGCGGGTGCCGGACCAGAACACCTCCAGGTTGGCCTCGTTCCACACCTCGAAGTCCCAGCCCAGCACCTCGTCGCCGTACCGGTCGAGCAGGTGGCGCACCAGCGCGCGGACCAGGTCGCCCCACCGCTCCCAGTCCTTGGGCGGGGAGATGATGCCGCGGTACTCGAAGACCGTCCGCTCGGGGTCGCGGGCCAGGTCGCGCGGCATGAAGCCGATCTCCACCACCGGCCGCAGCCCGGTGGAGAGCAGCAGGTCGTACGTCTCGTCGACCCGGCTGAAGTCGTGCACCGGTTCCCCGTCGACCTCGCGGTAGACGCCGAGGTCGTCGTGCAGGATCGAGTGCGCCCGTACCGTCGCCACGCCGATCTCGTCGCGGACCCGGCGCAGCGCCGCGAGCAGTTCCGTGCCGATCTCCCGGCCGCCGGAGCGGTCCCGGCAGAGCAGCTGGGACAGCCGCTCGCTGCCGATCATCGGCTGCCACGGGCGGTGCAGCGGTACGCCCGCGGCGGCCGCGTCCACCCGAAGGTGCACCGTCGGTGGCTCGCCGGCCGCGGGGAGCGCGGTGGCGGTGACCGGCGCGGAGAGCGGACCGGTGACCGTCACCTCCGGCACGGCGGCGACCGCGTAGGCGTAGGCGCGCCCCGGGTCGCCGGTGGTGTCCACGTACCACGGATCGGGCACGGCGAGCACGTCACCGCCCAGGTGGTCCACGGGCGCGAACCCGGAACCGCCCGCGGCCGGCGCGCGGTGGACCAGGTAGCCGACCGCGCCGTCGACCGGCGACCAGGACAGCCGCACGTGGCCGACCCCGGGTTCGGCGCGCAGGCCGGCGGGCGGTGGAAGGTCCGGCACCCCGGGGCGCCTGCTCTCGTCGCTACGCCGGGAGATGCGAGTTTCCCAGTCGGAGCGGGCGTCGTTCCCAGGGGACGTGCCGGTTGCGCGGGTCAACGAGGTTACCTCCGGATGTCTCTGCGGATCCGTGTCGCGACTGTAACCGGTTACCTGATCCGTTCGCCGGACCAGGACCGGGTGGGGGAGTGCGTGGGCCCGATCCTGCGGCGCAGGCCGGTGGCCTGCGCCGCAGGATGGCCGGGATCAGCCGTTCCTGGCGCCGGGCAGGGAGAACCGCTCCATCCGCATCAGCGGGGCGAGGCGCTGCTTCATGGCGCCCTCGCTGAACGGCTGGCGGAGCATGTCGTGCGCGAGCGCGTTGCCCAGCGCCGCCATGACCATGCCCTGGTCCAGCGCCAGGTAGCGCTTCGACACCTGCCCACTGGTCACGTTGACGGCGTCGTAGAAGCCGCCCGGGCCGTACGCGTCGAAGTCCCGCCGCAGGTTGGTCAGGTTCCGCAGCGCCTCGTCGGGCGCGTAGCGCAGCGCGAGGAACGACGCGTGCGGGGTCACCACGCCCTGCCCGTACGCCGTCGGCGGCGGCTGCGCCGGCCGGCACTCGCCGTATCCGTCGTCGACGGTGGTGCGCTCCTGGTCGGAGGTGTAGCCGGCGGCGTCCATGCCGATCGGGTCCACGCCGTACTCCCGGTACCCGCCGGCCGGGTTGTTCGACGGCGAGAAGCCCCAGTAGCCGTAGCCGGCCTCGCGTAGCCCGTGCTCGATCTGCGCCCGGACGTACGTCGGGTGGTTGATCGCCCAGCTGTCCCTGCCCCACTGCTCCTCGGGCACGAACAGCGGCACCATCAGCGCCTCGAACATCGAGCCGCCCCAGGTGGGCACCAGTTGCATCCCCCGGTAGCGGTAGGCGCCCTCGAACACCCGCACCCCGAGGTAGGTGCGCCACTCGCCGACCGCCCGCTGCTCCGACCACGACCAGTCGCAGCCCTCGGCCGGGAAGGTGCGGAACATGCCGAAGTAGTGCTCGGGCGGGATCTGGCCGGCGGCGATGCCCAGGTAGCTCGCGATGCGCGGCTCGGTGTTGAACGCGCCGTAGTGGTGGCAGGTGTACCAGACGTCGGGGCCGCCGCGGTAGTTGCCGGGCACCGAGCAGCCCGGCGGTGACTCCACCCAGAACCCGCCGCGGATCTGCCGCTCGGCCGGGTTGTAGTAGTAGCCGAAGTCCATCCGGCGCAGCAGCGCGTCGGCCGGCGCCGCCAGCTCGGGCACCTGGTCCTTGACGATCGTCAGCGCGGTGGCGAGCCAGCCGTTGTCGACGCTGGACAGGAACGGGTGCACGGTGCTGCCGTCGGCCGGCCAGGTGGTGAGCTTCGCCCCGGTCGACGGGTCGTACCAGTTGTAGTACATGCCCGACGGCTCGTGGATCTCCAGCTTCGCGAGCGCGGCCAGGGTCTGGGCGATGCGGGCCCGGGCCTCGCCGGCCTGGATCAGCCGGGTGTCCCGGGCGACGACCGTGCTCCACAGGTAGGCGCCGATGTTGGTCGGCGAGGTGTACGCCGACCGGTCGCCCGGGTCGAGGTCGCCGCCGATGTTGTCGGCGACCAGCCCGGTGGCCGGATCGACCATCGCGGCGAACGAGCGCCAGGTGTCGGCGACGTACTGCTGCAGCACGCCGTTGCGGGCCGCGGTGGAGGACGGGGCGGGGGAGGGGGCGGCCGTGGCCGCCGGGGCGGCGGCGACGACCAGTCCGACGGACATGATCACCCCCGCGGCGACGGTGAGACGGGATCTGGATCGCACGAGAAGACTCCTCACTTGAGGCCGGTCATGGCGATGCCTTGCACGAAGTAGCGCTGCAGCAGGACGAAGATGAGCAGGATCGGCAGGACGGTCACCACCGCACCCGCCATCAGCAGGCCGTAGCGGGCGTTGTTCTCCCCGATGGCGTACAGCGCCAGGGCCACGGGGAGGGTGTACTTGTCCTCGGACTGGGCGACGACCAGCGGCCAGAGGAAGTTGTTCCAGGTGGCCAGGAACTGCAGGATCCCGAGCGTGGCCAAGGCCGGCCCGCACAGCGGCAGGATGACCCGGACGAAGATCCGGAACTCCCCGGCACCGTCCACCCGCGCCGCCTGGATCAGGTCGTCGGGCAGGCCCAGGATGAACTGCCGCATCAGGAACACCCCGAGCGGCTGGGCCAGCCACGGCAGGATGAGCCCGGCATAGCTGTTCACCATGCCGAGCTGGCTGACCAGCATGAACAGCGGAACGAAGGTGACCATGCCCGGCACCATCAGCATCCCGAGCACGAGCGCGAAGACCACCCGCCGGCCGGGAAACCGCAGCTTCGCCAGGGCGTAGCCGAGCATCGAGCAGAAGACGAGATTGCCCGCGGTGATGGCGACGGCCACCAGGGTGCTGTTGAAGAAGAACTGCGGGAAGTCCAACTGCGTGAACAGGTGGCGGTAGTTCTCCAGCGTGGGGGACTCGGGCAGCCAGGTGGGCGGCACCCGGCGGACCTCGGCGTTGGTCTTGAACGAGCCGAGCAGCATCCACACGAACGGACCGACCAGGAGTACGAGCCCACCGGCGAGGACGGCGTACACCCACAGGTGGCCCCGGGCCTCCGGCGCGCCGCCCGCGGCCCGGCGCCGTCGGCCGGTACGGGGCGGGGCCGGGGTGTGCACGGATGTGGTCATGATGGCTCCCTCACGTCTTCGAGCGGAGCAGCCGGAACTGCACCAGGGTGAGGACGAGAATGGCGACGAACAGGACATAGCTGATGGCCGCGGCGTAGCTGTAGTTGCCGAAGCCGAACTGGTTGTAGATGTAGAAGGCCACGGACAGCGTCCGGTCCAGCGGCCCGCCCTGCGTCATCACGAACGGCTCCTCGAAGAACTGCAGGTAGCCGATGCCGGTGATGACGCCGCCGAAGAGCAGCGTGGGCCGCATCAGCGGCAGGGTGACGTGGCGGAACCGCGACCACGCGCCGCTGCCGTCCATGGCCGCCGCCTCGTACAGCTCCCGAGGGATCGCCTGCAGCCCGGCCAGGAAGATCACCATCAGGTACCCGAGGTTCCGCCAGGCCGCCATCAGGATGAGCGCGGGCATCGCCGTCGTCGGGTCGGTCAGCCAGCTCGGGCCGTCGATGCCGACGTAACCCAGCAGCGTGTTGACCAGGCCGCTGTCCGGCTCGAGCACGAAGCGCCAGACGACGGCGATGGCCACGATGCTCGTCACCACGGGCAGGTAGTAGCCGACCCGGAAGAACGTCCGGAACCTGGTGATCCCGGCGTCCAGGCCGACCGCGGCCGCGAGCCCGAGGATCATCGTCAGCGGGATCCCGACCAGCACGAAGTACGCCGTGTTGAGGGCGGCCTGCCGGAAGGTGTCGTCACCGAACAGCTTGACGTAGTTGTCCAGGCCGACCGGGTTGACCCCGAGGGGGTCGCGCAGATCGGCGCTGCGCAGGTCGGTGAAGCTCATGGCGAGCGAGGCCAGCACCGGGCCCGCCATGAACACCGCGAACACGAGCAGGAACGGAAGGGCGAAGCCCCAACCTGCGACGCCCTCCCGGCGCCTGCCCATGGCCCCCCGCCGGCCGCCCGTGCGCGCGGGTCGCTGCGCGGTGGCGGAAGCCATCGTCAGCTCCCGGTGCCGATCGAGGACGCCTTGGCCTGCATCTCCTTCGTGGCGGTGGCGGGGTCGGCGACGCCCCGGACCACCCGCTCGATGCCGTCGTCGATGACGTCGGCGACCTGCTCCCAGGTGGCGATCGCCGGCGCCGACTTGGCGTCCTTGAGCTGCTCGCCGAACGCCTTCAGGAGCGGGTCGTCGGCCAGCTTGCCGGACTGCCAGCTCTCCTGCACCGCCGGGAGGCTGCCGACCAGGTCGTACAGCTTCTGCTGGGCCGCCGGGGTGCTGAGGAACTGGACGAACTTCCAGGCCGTGTCGCGGTTCTTGGAATCCTTGTAGACCACGAGGTCGGAGCCGCCGATGAAGGAGGTGGCGGCCTTCTCACGCGGCATCTGCGCGACGTCCCACTTGCCCTCGAGCGCCGCGCCGCCGTCCTCGCGCAGGATGCCCATGTGCCACGGGCCCGACACGAAGGCACCGACCTCACCCTTGATGAAGCCGGGCCCCACGGACTCGGGGGCGAGCTGCGTCGGCGCCAGTCCCTGCTTGAAGAACGAGGCGTAGTACTCCAGCGCCTTCTGCATCTCCGGGGTGTCGAGGGTGAACTTGCCGTCCCGCATGATGTCGGCGCCGGCCTGCCAGGCGAAGGGCATGAACGTCTGCCACGAGCCGGTCCCGCCCGGCTGCAGGTAGATGCCCCACTTGGCGCCGCCCTTGTCCTTCATCCCCTTGGCGAAGTCGGTGAGCCCCTGCCAGCTGGTCGGCTTCTGCACCCCCGCCTTCGCGGCCAGGTCACTGCGGTGGAAGATCAGCCGGGTCTCGACGTACCACGGGACGCCGTAGGAGGTGCCGCCGACGACGGTGGTGTTCCACGCGCCCTCGAAGAACTTGCTCTGGTCGAACAGGCCGGTGGGGGTGGGGTCGAAGGCGCCGGTCTTGGCGAACTCGCCCATCCAGGTCGTACCCATCATGCTGACGTCCGGCGTCTGCCGGCCCGCGATGGCGGTGGCGATCTTGTCGTGCGCCGCGTCGAACGGGAACGACGTGACGTTGACCTTGGCCTCCGGGTTCTCCTTGGTGAAGTCGGCGGCGAGGGCGCTCAGCTTCTCGCCCTCGGCGCCCATGGCCCAGACCGTGATCTCGCCCTTGGCCTTGCCGGCCGCGATCTCCTTGCCGGCCGGCTGGTCGCCGGAGCCCGAGCCGCCCTCGTCCCGGCCGCAGCCGGTCACGGTCAGCGCGAGGGCGGCCACCAGGGCTGTCGCATACCTCCAGTGCTTCTTCATGGCCCTTCCTTCCTAGGGGGTGGTCGTCGACGCCGCTTGGTTCGTGCCGCTGTGGCGCGATCTGGGGGTGTGGCGCCGACCGGTGGGTGTGGGTTCGGGGCTTCTCGGGCAGCCGCAGCTGCCCCGGACGACGAGTTCGGTGGCATGCAGCAGGCCAGTTTGCTCGGCGCTCCCGGCGGCGACCTGCAGCAGCAGCCGCGCGGTCTGCGCGGCCAACTCGCGCACCGGTTGCCGGACGGTGGTCAGCGGCGGGGTGACCAGCGCGGCCATCGGGATGTCGTCGAAGCCGGTGATCACGAGGTCCTCCGGCACCCGTAGGCCGCGCCCCGTCACGCCGACGAGCACTCCCAACGCGCTCTCGTCGTTGGCGCAGACCACGCCCTGCGGCCGGATCGCCCGCCGCAGCACCTGCTCGGCGGCGTGGACGCCGTCGGGCTGCTGCAGGCCGACCCGGATCGGGGCCCGCGGCGGCGGCAGTTCCAGGTCGTGGTGCGCCTGGCGGAATCCCGCCCAGCGCTCGGTCACGTCAGGGGAGCCGTTGGGGTCGCCGACGAACTCCAGCCGGCGCAACCCGTGGTCGGCCAGCAGGTGCCGGGTCAGTGCGGCCGCCGCGGCGGCGTTGTCCACCCGCACGGCCGGCACCCCGGCGGGCCCGTCGCCGGCCAGGACGACGACCGGGAGCATGGCGGCCAGCTCCTCGATGGTGTCGGGGGAGACCGTGCCGCCGAGCACGGCCAGTCCGTCGACTCGCTGGGCCATCTCGATGACCTCGGCGTCGGAGTCGGCGCGCAGGTGGGTGCAGAGGATGTGGACGCTGGTCCGGGTCTTCACCGCCTCCGACTCGAAGCCCTGGATCAGCTCCGAGAAGTACGGCCCGGACAGCCCCGGGAAGACCAGGCCGACCGCGCCGTGCCGGCGCGCCGCCAGGGCGCGGCCGAGGTGGTGCGGCCGGTAGCCGTGCTCCTCGATGGCCCGCAGCACCCGCCGCCGGGTCTCCTCGGACACCTGCCCGGTGCCGTTGGAGACCCGGGACACCGTCGCGACCGACACCCCGGCCAGGCGAGCGATCTCCCGGACGGTCAGCCGACTGCTGCTCATTCCACCTCCGACCCGTTTCGACCCCGGTCACTGAAACCGGTTACAGCAGCACCATAGGCAGGTGTGCCGTGGTCCACAACCACCCGGCCCGAAATTCCGACGTCGCGAACGCGTTCCTGGTCGTCGGGCACGACGACCAGCCGCTGACGTCGATGGAGTTCGAGGCCGGCAGCGGCGCCGTCGGCCGTCTCGAGGTCCGGGTCGGGTACGCGCGGCTGCTGGACCCGGGGCGGGGGCGCGGGCCGGCGGTCCGGGCAGTGTCGTCGGATCGAGGTCTTGACGTGTCCGCAGGTTTGACATTTGATAAAACCCGCTTACGTAGGAGGTTTCATGTCAGGTCGTAACCGGCTCGTCGCGGCTGTCGCCGCAGCGGCCCTCGCTCTCACCGTCGCCGGCTGTGGTGGTTCGGAGAAGACCGATTCCCCCGATGCCGCCTCCGTCACCTACCTGACCTCCTTCGGGACGTTCGGTCGGGACTCGTACGCCTACGTCGCCTTGGAGAAGGGCTACTTCGAGGAGGCCGGACTCAAGGTCACCATCAAGCCCGGCACCGGCACCGTGGACGTGATGAAGCTGATCGGGTCGGGGCAGGCCGACTACGGCACCGGCGACCTGTCCGGGTTCATCACCACCATGGCCAACGACGAGTTCCCGGTCCGCGCGGTCGCCGCCATCCACCAGAAGTCGATGGCCGGGATCGCCTCGCTGGGCAAGGCGATCGACTCGCCGGAGAAGCTGCCCGGCGCCAGCATCGCGGACAGCTCCGGCTCCACCAACATGATCATTTTCCCGGCGTACGCCAAGGCGGCCGGCATCGACCCGAGCTCGGTGAAGTTCGTCCCGTCCTCGCCGCAGGCCCTGCCGCAGTTGCTCGCCGCCGGTTCGGTCGACGCGATCGGCCAGTTCGCCGCCGGCAAGCCGTTGCTGGAGAAGGCAGCCGGCGGCAAGACCGTCACCATGCTGCCCTACGCGGACAAGCTGCCCGACCTGTACGGCAACGGCCTGCTGGTCTCCGAGTCGAAGCTGTCGAGCAACCGCGAAGAGGTCGAGAAGTTCACCGCCGCGCTGCTCAAGGGCCTGCTCTACGCGGTGGAGCACCCCGAGGAAGCCGCCCAGTTGCTCAAGAAGCACGACCGGACGGCCGACGAGAAGGTGGCCGCCGCCGAACTCACCGAGATGCGCCCGTACGTCCTGGGCGACGGCGGGACCGCCGGGACGCTGGACCGGGCGCGGGTCGAGCGCATGATCACGATGCTCGCCGAAACGGGCACCCTCAAGTCCACGCCGGCCGCCGACGACCTCGGCGTCTACGACATCACAAAGCCGTAACTTCCTCTTCGACGGCGGTGCCGGCGGCCAGTGGTCGCGCGGCACCGCGAGGGGCGACACCATGATCGGAATTCGTAACGTTTCGCAGATCTACCGCACCCGGGCCGGTGACGTGGAGGCCCTGCGCGATCTGTCGCTGGAGGTCGCCGACGGCGAGTTCGTGGCGATCGTCGGGCGGTCCGGCTGCGGGAAGTCCAGCCTGCTGCGGTTGGTGGCGGGTCTCCAGGACGCCACCTCGGGCGAGATAACCGTCGCCGGCACCCCGGTCCAGGGGCCACGGCGCGACATCGGCTTCATGTTCCAGCGCCCGGCGCTGCTGCCCTGGCGATCGGTCATCGACAACGTGCTGCTGCCGACCGAGGTGTTCAAGCTGAACAAGGCCGCCGCCCGGACCCGCGCCCACGAACTCCTCGACCTGGTCGGGCTGAACGGCTTCGAGAAGCGCCTGCCGCACGAAC
This sequence comes from Micromonospora sp. NPDC007271, assembly GCF_040634005.1. Lineage (NCBI taxonomy): Bacteria > Bacillati > Actinomycetota > Actinomycetes > Micromonosporales > Micromonosporaceae > Micromonospora > Micromonospora sp. NPDC007271. The sequence goes on along the minus strand of NZ_JBEYER010000064.1, from coordinate 1,305 downwards.
TCTCCGGCGGCATGCAGCAGCGGGTCTCGCTGTGCCGGGCGCTCATCCAGCAGCCCCGGGTGCTGCTGATGGACGAGCCGTTCTCCGCGCTCGACGCGCTCACCCGCGCCGATCTCACGGTCGAACTCCAGCGCCTCCACATGAAAGAGGCCTCCACAGTGCTCTTCGTGACGCACTCGGTCGACGAGGCCGTGCTGCTCGCCGACCGGGTGGTCGTGCTCAGCCCGCGCCCCGGCCGGTTGCGCGAGATCGTGAAGATCGACATCGCCCGTCCGCGTTCGCTCGGGCACGACGGCCACTCGGCCGAACTCGGCGAGCTGCGCGCTCAACTGCACGACCTGCTGATGACCCCCGAGGAGGTGGCACGGTGACAGTCATCGAGCCGCGCCGTACCCGGCCGGCCAAGCCGCGGACGGACAGTCGCCTGAGCCGGTACGCCCTGCCAGTCCTCGGCCTGGTCGCCGCCACCGCCCTGTGGTGGGCGATCAGCGCCGTCTTCGAGGTGGAGAGCTTCCTGCTGCCGTCGCCGACGCAGGTGGCGCAGGCCATGGTCGAGCAGTCCGACTACCTGTGGGACAACAGCCTGGTCACCCTGTGGGAGACGCTGCTGGGCTTCCTGCTGGCCATCGCGGTCGGGGTGCCACTGGCGCTGACCGTCACCGCGTCCCGGGTGCTGGAGCGGACCGTCTACCCGCTGCTGCTGATGCTCAACGCCGTCCCGAAGGTCGCCGTCGCTCCGCTGCTGGTCGTGTGGCTGGGCTTCGGCCAGTTCCCCAAGGTCTTCCTGGTCTTCCTGGTCTGCTTCTTCCCGATCGTCATCTCCACCGCCGCCGGCCTCAGTTCCACCCCGGCCGACCTGGTGGAGCTGGGCCGGTCGCTGAAGACCAACTGGTGGCAGACGTTCCGCATGATCCGGATGCCGGCCGCGGTCCCCCAGCTCTTCGTCGGTCTCAAGCTCGCCATCACCCTCGCCGTCATCGGCGCGGTGATCGCCGAGTTCGTCGGCGCCACCGAGGGGCTGGGCTATGCCATCGTCGCCTCCGGTTCCAGCGCCGACACCGCGCTGGCCTTCGCCGCGATGATCCTGCTCGGGGTGATGAGTGTCGTGCTGTTCTACCTGCTGGCGGCGATCGAGCGGCTCTGCGTCCCGTGGGCGGACCGGGCATGAGCGCGCCAGAGTTCCCGCCGGCCGTCCCGGTGCGGTGGCTCACCGACGCGGTCGCCGCGGTCTTCCAGGCCCTGGGCTTCTCCGCGGACGCGGCGGGCCTGGTCGCCGGCTCCCTGGTGGACGCCGACAGGCGTGGG
>NZ_JBEYER010000063.1:0-44426 GCF_040634005.1 Micromonospora sp. NPDC007271 | reverse complement strand
CGAACTCGGCGACCACCAAGTTGCAACGGGCGCTGGCCGCCGAGGGTGTCGTCACCGCCTGGGCGGCCGGCAACGACGGCCCGGACAACAGCGCCACCAACCCTCCGGGTCAGGACCCCACTCCGGGCATCATCATGGTCGCCTCCTACGACGATCACGGCACCGGCACCCGCGACGGTAGCGTGTCGACGTTCTCCAGCCGCGGGTCGGCGGGGCACCCGGAGACCTACCCGGACGTCTCGGCGCCCGGATCGAACATCACCTCGGCCTGCCGGCCATACCTGCTGATCTGCTCGACCGGTCTGGACCCGCGCAACGGCCCCGGGCCGCTGGACCTCGGCACGTTCAACACGATCAGCGGTACCTCGATGGCAACCCCGCATGTCGTGGGCATCGTCACCCAACTGTTCCAGGTCGCACCGAACGCGACCCCGGCCCAGGTCGAGGACGCGCTCAAGGCCACGGCGTACAAGTTCACGGACGGCGCGGCGTACCAGACCGTCGGGCCGTACACCACCGCAGTCGACAAGGGAACCGGCCTCGTCGACGCGTACGCGTCGGCGGTACGGCTGGGGGCGACACCTGCCTGACGGCCGATCAGCTCAACGGCCCAGCAGCGAGTTCCGCCACAGCTCACGACCCACGACCAGGACCGCTACGAACCGCACGCCGCGGCGTTCATGAAGTAGTACCGGGGACGTCTGGCGCAGGAGAAGGTCGTCCTGCTGGCGTTCGAGGAGAGGCAACACTGCGAGCGCTGGGCTTGCTCCCCTGAATACCGTGAGCCTTTCCGAGGGCCGGGCAGCCGCGACGGCAGCCCGGCCCTCCCGGTCAGAGCGTCCCGGCTTCCCTGCGCCGGAAAGCGACGCGTCGCCGACCCCGTCGAGGGCGTCCTCGTCGATGTCGGCGAGCGTCCGCGGCATCCTGGCGAGTCAGCCGGCCGCCGTGCGGGCCGTGCGCAGTGCCCTCAGGTCACCGCATGCGGATCGGCACCGGCGGACTGCCAGCTCTCCAGCTCGACGGACGCCGGCGGCTGGCAGGACGTCACTGGACACCATGGGCACGCCGGTCGGCGCGTACTCCCCCGGCTTCCACCCGCAATAAGCCCGAACTGGTGTGCACTTGATGCGGATTCCGGCCGTTATGCCCAGAATTAACCTTACGATGAGGTCTCTTCATGGAGGTGAAGGACCATGCCGACGTACATCGCGCTGCTGAACTGGACCGATCAGGGGATCCGAGCCTACAAGGACACCGCGAAGCGCGCCGAGGTCTTCGCCGCAGCCACCCAAAATCTCGGGGCGAATCTCCTGAAGATTTACTGGACCGTCGGTCCGTACGACCTCGTGGCCGTCATCGAGGCGCCCGACGACGAAACCGCCACCGCGGCGCTCCTGCAGCTCGGCGGGGCGGGCAACGTCCGTACCACAACCCTGCGGGCCTTCGGTCGAGAGGAAATGGACCGCATCATCGCCAAAACCGCTGGCTAAGGCCTTCCACACTGCCTACGACGGATCCGGCTCCGCTGGTGGGTCAGATATCCCGGTTTAACGTTTCGCAACACCCTTTCCCGGGACCCACGTCCGCCCCCCGGTCGGATCAACCAACCCCTGCCACCTGCGCTCGCTCCTACCAAAACCTGGATGTTCCTCTGGAGCTCAAGGCACGAGGCGGTGAAGTCGGCGACTACGGGCGTGGACAACTGGAGAACTTTCCGCTCGTGCTGAGGGCTAACCTGCGCCCACGCCAGGTCCCAGCACGTGCCGGCGCTCACGTCTCCGAGAAGCCCTCGCATGGCACCGCCAGCTGTCGCATCACGGGTGGCTACTGGCCCGGGGATGGCCCGGCCCCCACGCGAGCGGCAGAGGTCATCCCCTCGCGAACGGCAACCGCTATCGCACCTAAGGGACGTCTCGTAACCCCGGCCTCTGTCCGCTAGGGACGATCATCAATGATGCCTGCGTGCAGGTGATCTCCGCAGCCCGAGCCCAGTGGATCTTCCCGTTCACCGGGCTGCAGCCCGCCCAGCTCCGCCGGCTGGTCCGCCTGGTCGCCGAGCGCGGCGGGGACTCGATCGCCGACGGGCGGCCGGGCCGGCAGCGAGCCCTCGACCTCGCCGATCGGGTGCTGCTGGTGGCCACGTATTGGCGGACGAACCTGACCATGCGTCAGATCGGCCCGCTGTTCGGGGTGTCGCACTCCGCCGCGCGCCGAGTCATCGCACCCTCGGACCGCTCCTCGCACTCGCCCCGGTGCGGCGGCGGCCGGTCGACCAGATCGCGATCGTCGACGACACGCTCGTCCCCACCCGCGATCACCGCCTCGCGCCGCCGAGCAAAAGCTACCGCTACTCGACGAACCTGCAGGTCGCCATCGACGCCAGCACCCGCCTGGTCATCGCCGTCGGCGACCCTCAGCCAGGCGACCGCAACGACACCATCGTCTACCGCAGCAACGGCATCCACCAGAAACTCGAAGGAAGGCCGGTCATGGCCGACGGCGCCTACCGCGGCAACCCGGAGGTGATCATCCCGTACCGCAAACCCGCCGACGGCACCGCGCTGCCGACCTGGAAACAAGACCTCTACCGCGAACACCGCGCGCACTGTTCGCGCCCGGGTCGAACACCCTGGCCAGGATCAAGAACTGGAAAATCCTGCGCGGATGCCGCCGCGCCGCCCACACATTGACCGATGCTGCTTCTGGCATCGCCAACCTGCGCAACATCGCCCTCGCCGGGTGAGCACCAACCCGGTACCAGGCAACGCCTTCACAGAGTTACGAGACAACCTTTAGCGACGGCGCCTGCACGTCGCGGACCATTCGAATCTCCCGCACGCCGTCCTCGACCCGGGTCGTCCCGTCGGCGGCTTTGGGTGGCATGGCCGGTCGTTCGGTTCCTTCGTCGATTGCGTACCGCTGCCGGGTGAGCTGGTGTGGTCACCCGGCAGCGACGGTTACGCCGTCAGCCGCGTGTGGTGCAGGATTGCGGCCAGCTCGACCGGCCGGTTGAGCATCGGCCAGTGCCAGGTCGGCAGTTCCTCGTAGCGCCACGCGTCGCCAGCCATGTGGCGGTACAGCGGATTTGTCGCGGCCATCCCCTGCACCTGCGCGGCGGCGAAGCTCGACAGCACGCCGAGTCTGGGCAGTTTCTCCCATGCCCCGGTCAGCCGGACCGGGGCGGTGGCGGTCGCCCACGGCTGGTCGACCGACCGCTCGCGCAGCAGCGTGACGATCGAGTCATCCACGTCGGGCACGCCAGCGGCCAAGTCGGCCCAGGGCGGCGGCGGCAGCCGCCAACCGTCACCGTGGTCGGCCACCAATGCCGCGTTGCGCTCGCGCTCGGCTGGCGGGGTGAACTCGACCTGGGACACCCCGTCGGGCAGCGGGCCGGTGTCGACATAGACCAATTGGGCGACGCGGTCGGTGACGCGGTCGGCGGCCGCCGTGACGACGCTACCGGCGTAGCTGTGCCCGACGAGGACCACGTCGCGAAGGTCCTCGTAGCGCAAGAGGTTGACCACGTCGGTGACGTGGACGTCGAAGTCGGTGTCGGGACGGGCCAGGTGGGCGCGCTCCCCGAGGCCGGTCAGGCTGATCGGGTACACGTCGTGGCCGTGCCGGCGTAGTTCAGCGGCCGTCGAATGCCAGGCCCAGGCGCCGAGCCAGAACCCGGGGACCAGTACGAATGTCGTCATGCCCGGCACGCTACGGTCAATACCGGACAGTTTCCGCCCGGATTAGGAGGACTTCTTGGCTAGGCCGACCGCCCGGGTACTGGCCCTGCTGGAGATCCTCCAGTCGGGCGGCGCCTTCAGCGTCGCGGACCTGGCCCGCCGGCTCGGCGTCGACGAGCGCACCGTCCGCCGCTACGCGACCCACCTCCTCGACCTGGGCATCCCGGTCGAGGCGCGCCGTGGTCGCTATGGCGGGTACCGCCTCGCGCCCGGATACAAGTTGCCGCCACTCATGCTCACCGACGAGGAGGCAGTCGCCATCGCCCTCGGCCTTGCCGCCGGGCACAGCGCGGGACTGGTCACAGCCGATCACCCGGCCACCGAGAGCGCCATCGCCAAGCTGCGCCGGGTACTGCCAGCCGCCCTTGCCCGGCGTATCGACGCCCTACTGGTCACCATGGACGTCACCGGGCCGGTCCGGCGGCCCACCCCGCCCGGCACCGAGGTGCTGCTGGTGCTCGCCGAGGCGGCCCGCCACCGACACCCGGTGCAGCTGACGTACACCACCTGGCATGGCCGCGCCAGCGAACGCGGCCTCGACCCGTATGGGCTGGTCTTCCACAACGGTCGCTGGTACGTCACCGGTCGCGACCACGCCAGCGGATCCGTGCGGACGTTCCGACTCGACCGCATCGGCTCCACTCGCGCCACCGGCGGGACGTTCGAGGTGCCGGCCGGGTTCGACCCCACCGGACACGTCCTTGCCGGACTGGCCTCGGTGCCCTACGCCCACGACGTCTCGGTCCTGCTGCACACCAGCCTCGCCCAGGCACGGCGGCGGATCCCTCCATCGGTCGGCACACTCACCGAAGTCGCCGACGGAGTGCGACTGACCACCCGAGCCGAACACCTCGACGGCGCCGCCCAGATGCTGGCCGGGCTCGGCTGGCCCTTCACCATCGAACGGCCCGCCGAACTCAGAGCCGAGGTGCGCGCCCTGGCCGCCCGCCTACTCACCCACGCAGACGCAGGCGATTGACATCCTCTCCCGCCTAAAGGCACTAGCTGTATCACTCCCGGAGCGCAGGGTCATTGCGAAGCCCGCCGGATAGCGTTCACCGGAGAACAGCGAGGAAGCGGCGAACGCCACAGCAATCGCTGCTACTAGACGTGACTGAAGCGCCAATGAGGTCGCTGAGTCATTGCCGTTGGGAGAGGAACCGAGAGACCAAGAGGGCTGGCAGGGCACCCAGGCAAGCCACGGTCATCCAGGTGGCCCACACCTCCCTGAGCCACGGTGGCGCGAGGTCTGGGTTCTGAGAGAAGAACCAGATGGTGACGGCGCCAACAAGGCACATCACGAAGGGCGCTAGAAGAATCGCCAGGCTGACAGGACCCGGCGCCCTCAGCGCAGGTTGCGGCGCACGTGCATCGGGAGCAGCCATGCCCGGTCGCATGGACACGAGTGAGGACGGGGACGGGACCGTCGATGGCTTGGCTTCTGCTCTGGGTTCACTGGCAGGGTGGGAGCGCCGGGTGCTGATGCGCCGGGCGCTGGCATTCACGGCGGCCATGGAGCCGTCGAGTGAGTAGACGAACAGTGCGATGTTGTGCTCATCGGCGTAGGCGACAGCAGTTGATGCGTAGTCACTGCCGGTGAAGAAGATCAGCTGCTTATGGGTGGCATGACCACGGGCGCCGAACAGCAGCTGCAGCGCGGGCCGGCCGACAGCGAACGCTTGATACTTGACCTGAGCGAGTGCGTCTGATGCGCAGACGTCGATCCCCCCATCCGAGCCGCCCGGGTTTGCGCGTGCGTCTCGGTAGCCCCAGTAACGCATCCAGGCGGCCGCGTTGTGCTCGGCGTCCCGCCACGTCCGAATCTGCCGAGGCGCTGGATGTTCGGACCCGCTGCCCGCGCTGATCACAGCCGGGAGTATGGCAGCCGCCCCAGTTGCGCGCCATCCATGAATGGGCGTCGGGCAAGCCTGCGTCGCAGTGGTACACCTCGCACCCCGCCACTAAATCAGGTATTTGCACCAATAACGAAACTTTTGATGCACTTGCGTGCATTGCGAGCCGCCTCCCACGGAGGGTTGTCCCTGTCGGCCCGTGAGCGGGCCGCGCGACGCCGCCCTGGGCGCGCTCTTTCGTTAAGCGCTGCACGCGTGGAAGTAGCCGTCGCCCCGGTGATCACCCTCGAGGTGCAGCTACATCCGGAATTAGATATTGCGTGATGAATCGCTGATGTTTCTCCCGCCTCGGCGTCGAGCCAGCCTCGCACTGTACGAGCCTGGTCGTGCTCGCCGAGGGCCTTGAGGAGTTCGGCGATCAAGGTCGCCACGGCGAGGCTGCGTTCGTCGGCCACGTCGCGGGAAGGGCCCCTTCAGCTCGCGACACGCGACCCGGCTCGGTATCGCGCCGTCGCGGTGCACCGCATCCTCGCCGCGGCGCGGTTGAACCGGCGACCGCGCAGCGACGCCCGGAAAGCCGAAGAACAAGTGGCACGGCTCGAAGATGGGCCATGCCTTCATCCACACCGTCATCGACGGCCACTCGCGCGTCGCCTACGCCGAGGTCCACGACGACGAGGGGCCGCCATCGCCGCCGGAGTCCTGCACCGCGCGGTCCAGTGGTTCGCCGACCGAGGTGTCACCGTTGAGCGCGTCATCTCGGACAACGGGTTCGCCTATCGCTCCCACCTGTGGCGGGACGCGTGCGAGGCCCTCCCCATCAAGCCCGAGCGGACACGGCCCTACCGGCCACAAACGAACAGCAAGGTCGAGCGCTTCCACCGCACCATGGCCGACGGCTGGGCCCGCGCCCGCTACTACACCCCTGAGCCCGAGCGCCGCGACGCGCTTGAGGCGTGGCTGCATCACTACAACCACCATCGACCGCGCACCGCCTGCGCGAACCGGGCGCCCTTCACGCGATTGATCAACGTCCCCGATCAGTACAGCTAACAGGCCTAGTGTCAGGGGCCCGCAAGCTTCCGCTTCACGACTGGTCAGGGCGGTGAACCACCGAAGAGGTGCCCGAGCCATCGACACGCTCAGTCACGCACGGCTGACGATAGGATCAGCAGCTCCAGTCGCCCCAGCGCCAGACCTTCCACGTGGCCTTAGGCCGACCGTGATACTCGCAGCCAGCACTGCCGCCGCCTGCGCTGCCTGCGCCACCTGTGCCCTTGGTGGCCCGCTGAGTTTTCCACGGCTGCTGCACGTAGCAGAGGCCTGTCTTGCCCGAGCCGGGCTCCCCGTTCGGCGGCTCGCCAATAGCCTCTGTGAGGCTGCGAGACGCGTAGAAGTGGGCATCGCCGGCATCGTCTGGCCCGAGCAGCGAGCTATTCCACTCCTCCTCATAGCTGTCTCGCGCCTTGCCAACCTTGTCATAGGCGTGCCGCATATCGACGTTCACGGGGTTTGCGTCCGCGCCATCCGGCGCAGCCAGCGCCGCCTCCTCGTAGCTGGAGTGCGGAAGCGACACGAGCGCATCGGCGATCGCCTGCCCAGGATCGAATGCCTCAACCTCGGCCCACAGTGCGTCAGCCTGCGCCTCCCGCTTGCTGTTGTCGAGCGCGACGCGGGTACGGCCACGGTCGGGGGCGGGGCGCACATCGGCGATTTATCCGGCGCTGGGCAGCAGCACGGCTTGGCCACGCCCACGGGGACCGTACGGACGGTCGGGATGGCCGGTCTGACCCTCGCCGGCGGTTACGGTCCACTCTGCGGGCGGTACGGGCTGGCGGTGGACAACCTGCTGCGCGCCGATGTCGTACTGGCCGACGGCCGCCTCGTGACCGCCAGCCCAGACGGCGACGCCGAACTGTTCTGGGCCTTGCGCGGCGGCGGTGGCAACTTCGGTGTCGTCACCAGCCTGATGTACCGGCTGCACGAACTGCCGACCGTCCTGTCCGGGATGATGCTGTTCCCGTTCGCCCAGGCGGCCACCGTGCTGACGGGGTACCGCGAGATCGTGGCGACCGCCGCCGACGAGGCGACGATCATGGCGGGGTTCCTGCCCAACCCGGACGGGCCGCCCCTGGTGTTTCTCTGCCCCATGTGGAGCGGAGCCGACCTCGCCGAGGGCGAGCGGCTCATCGCGGGGCTGGAGCGGCTGGGCAACCCGGTCATGAGCCAGATCGCCGCAACGCCGTACCACGACGCGCTGAGCATGTTCGACGGCGCCATGCGGGTCCCGCCGAGTTACGGCCCCAACTACGAGCGGCTGGCCAGCGCCAAATGCCGCTACGACCCGGACAACATCTTTGCCTCCGCCGTACCGGCCCTTGCGGTCTAGCCCTCTCGATCAGGCCTGCGGGTGCCGAAAAACCTATTCGGGCAGGTCAAGCGGCATGTTCGTAAGCCATACCGAAATGCCCTCTGTCCGGCGTCTCGCAGGCAAGGACTTCAACGGATACCCGCGGACTCGACTTCCGCAGAAGCTGGGCGAGGTCCTCGATTCGGTGGTGGATGCCTACGTTGCGGGGTCACAGGCGACGCGCAAAGTCATGCTCGCCTCTGTGCGGCCGGTGCCGGTGTACTGCCGCTGGACCCCGACCGAGCACACGCCCTTCTTCAGGAAGCCGGTCTCGTCAATGACCAGCACGCCGTCGGGGTCGCCGAGCTGCTCGATCAGCCAATCACGCACGTCGTCGCGGACGGCGTCGGCGTCCCACACCGCCGTACGCAGCAGCCGCTGCATCGCCTGCGGATCGGCGTGACCAGCCCGACCGGCCAACGACCAGCAGGTCTTGCGTTCCACGCCTGACAGCAGCCCTTCCACGAACTGCCCGGCGGTCCGACGTGGCTCCGCCCGCACGAACCGGGCAGCGACACGCGTCACCGCCTCGTCCAGGATGACCCGCCACCGGTCAAGGTCTAGGCTGTGGCCCACGGCCATCGCACGATCTTCGGTTGTCCTCACAAACCATCGATGATCAACGCGGTGGCCGTCCTCATGCCCGCGCCACGCCCAACGCCGAAAACAAGTGCTAAGGAGGCCGAATGACGAAGGTAGGCAACGTCCTGCTCGTTGCTGGTCTGACATTCGGGACCCTGGGCTTGGCGCTCATTCCGCTTCCCGGTCCCGGGGTCCCAGTTCTTTACACGGGGGCAACGGTGGCGGTCATCGGATTGGTTGTCAGGCTGGGCGGGGCGGGCCGGCCGGGTCGGTGGCGGCCAACACGAAAGTGAACCAGGCCGTGTTGTTGCGGCATGAGCCGCCGGCTCAGCGGAGTGATGTTGGAGTACGAGGCCGCGTTTTAGAGGTGAATGCGCTGGTCATCGACGGAATTCGGTGGAGGACGCGGGTTGGGGCGCCGTAGCCGGACGTGCCGACTGCTACGGGCCCTGGCAGACGGTGTTTGGGCTGTATCGGCGCTGGCAGCGTGACGGCACGTGACAGCGGATCGTGACCGGGTTGCAGGCCGGCGCTGATGCCGCGGGTGCGACGTGGGACGTCCCACGTTCACGGTTCCACCGGGTCTGGGCTCTGGCCGTGCCGGTGGCGTGTGTTGTCCAGCCCATGTGATCATGAGGATCGCCCACCCAGTCGGCGTGCTTGCCTGGTCCGCCGGTTGTGGAGCCAGAGCGCCAGCCCTTCGCGATTGCGGTACGCCGCGATACCGGCCACCAGGACGGTGATAAGGACCCCCCAGTACCAGAAGCGGGGACCCACCCCGTGAGGCGGGCTTGCGTCGCGGGTGCGGCCGCTGTGGATCACGTCGTTGGAAACGTCGATCGAGACGACGTCTTGCGGGGCGGTGAGCAGGGTGGTGGGAGCCTCTGCGCCTCGGCGGAGGGCCAGCACCCGGACGCTGCCGACGTTGCCGTACGCCAGTCGCTGATCCATCTCCAGGGGCGCGTTGAACGCGCCCGGCGCGTCGGGTGCAGGTTGGTAGGCGACGACCCACGCGGATCCGTCCGCCGCCCACCCGAGCAGCCGGATGGCGGTCACCCCGGAGACGGCCGGAGTGTCGATCGCGCCGAGGTCCCGGCCGGTGGCCGGGTCGACCCGTCGCAGGCTCCAGCTGTCGCCGTCCCGGCGGGTAACCGTCAACGCCCGGCCGTCGGTGCTCCAGGCACCCTTGCCGGCCAACTCCGTCTCCGGCGCGAGGGTGAACGAGGAGAGCCGCCGGCCGTCCAGTTCGGTGACGGTGACCGTCCGTCCGGTCTGGAAGGCGAGCCGTGCACCGTCCGGGGCGAATGCCGGCCAGGCGAGGCCCTCGGACTCGTCGGCCAGCCGGGTCCGGCGCTCGCCGTCCAGCCAGACGATGCTCAGCATTTGCCGGTAGGCGCTGCGCTCCGGGTTGGCCGGCACAGTGTCCCAGACGATCAGCGCCCGGCCGTCCGGCGACCAGCCGGCCGGTCCGGTCAGGACCGTGCCCGGGACGCCGCTGGACACGGTACGGCTGCGCCCGGTGACCAGGTCGACGATTTCCACCCGGGGCGCGAGGCCGACCGAGCGGAAGGCGACCAGGCGGCCGTCGGGAGACAGGACGGTGTCCCCACCGGCTTGCGCCTCGATCTCGCCCTTGATGATCCGGTAGCGGTCGGCGTCCGCACCGACGAGCGTAATGATGCTGCCCTCGTCGCCGTACATCAACCCGGGAGCCTGACCGGTGAAGATCACCGAGGCGGGGCCGAGTCGCGGCCAGTCGGTGGCGTGCAGGCTACCGAACGGCGGCACGCCGACCCGGTCAGGCAGTGCCGCGTCCGCGCCGGCCGCCCGGTCGACGGCGGGGGTGCCCGCCAGCGGCAGCACCAGCCCGGCCACCGCGACCAGCACCAGCGCCGCCCCGGCCGCAAGCACGGTACGGCGGCGGTGGCGGCGGGCGCTGGCAAGCGCCTGCTCGTAGACCGGGTACGCGGGGACGTCGGCCGCGGCGGTGTGCAGCACCTCGCGAAGTCGAGCAGTCATCGTGGACTCCTTTGCGCCGTCCGGTCGACCAGGTCGGGGGCGATGGCGCGCAACCGGCGAACCGCGTCGTGGCTGTGCCGCTTGACCGTGCCGACCGAGCAGCCGAGCACCTCGGCGACCTGCGACTCGGTCAGGTCTTCGTAGAACCGCAGCACGACCACGGCACGCTGGCGCGGGGTGAGCTGACGCAGCGCAACCGCGAGGCTCAGCCGCAGCGCCGTAGCGTCTGAGTGATCGTCACCGGCCCGGTCGGTGGGCTGCGACTCCAGCCGCTCGGCGAACCGCCGGCGCCGCCACCAGGAGACCTGCTGGTGGTACATGACCCGCCGCACGTACGCTTCCGGGTCGCCGCCGTGGATCCGGCGCCAATGCCGGTAGGTCCGTGCCAGGGCGTTCTGCAAAAGATCCTCGGCAAGCTGATGATCGCCGGTGAGCAGATAGGCCGCCCGGGACAGCGCCGGCGACCGGTGCACTACGAACTGATGGAACGTCTCGGTCATGCCCACCCCCTCGCACGTTAGAACGCCTCCCGTCGCCCCGATGGTTGAGGCCGGGCGCGGCGGGAAAGCAAGCACCGCCCCCGTGTGTTGTCGATGTGGGTGGCAAGGAAGACTGAGGTGGCCAGCACGATGGCCTCAAACAGCCCGGCCAGCAGTACTCGCATGAGGGGTGCTGCTTCTTCTGCTCTACCGTGTCGTCCGATGCGTCAGCCGTCGGACCGCTTCGGAGAGTTGGTTTCCTCGTTGGCGATACCAGGTCGTGGCCGGTGCCACGGCAGCAAGCGCGAAGAAGGCACCCGCGGTGATCAGGTGCGGTTCCGTTCGTCCTTGAGCGAGCGCGTACAGCCCGCCGGCCGTGCCCCCGGCAACGAGGCCCAGCGCGGGCGGCCAGCGGTCAGTTGCCAGTCCCGTAATCACCACGATGTAGGACGGCATTGCCATGAGAAAGAGCACCCAGCCGTGCCACTCGTAGCCGTCGGCAGCAACGAGTAGCTGTTCGCCGGTTCGCCGGGTCGGCTTTGTGATCTCGGTGCTCATGGTGTCCTTTCGCAGACGTATGGTGCCGACGGGTCGGCGTCGTTGAAGCGGTTACTCGGTGCGCAGGGCGACGGCGGTGCGGGTGCGGGCGGCCCAGCCGGCTGGTAGGAACGCGCCGGCGCCGGCGATGAGCAGGCCGCCGAGACCGAGGAGTAGCAGCGTGGTCGGCTGGTAGACGTCGGTGACGGAGGCGGGCAGGTTGGTGCCGGCAGCCTGGCCCATCGCGGGTGTGACTGCCCGGTGCACGGCGACGCCGATCGCGACGCCGATCGCGCCGCCGGCCAGTCCGGTCACGGCCACGGAGGCGATGACCATCGCGATGGTCTGCCGGGGCGTCATGCCCAACGCCTTGTGGATGCCGAGATCGCGGACGCGTTCGCGGGTGTCGAGCACGACCATGTTCAGCACGCCCATGGCGGCGACGGCCACCAGCATCAGGGTGAGCAGAGCGGCCAGCGCGTCGAGGAGCACGATGGTGCCGCTGCTGCCCGTGGATCGTTGCGGCTCCGCGGTGAAGCCCGAGGTTGCCAGCGCGCTGTTCAGGCCGGTGAGGTACCTGGTCACGTCGACGCCGTCGGCCAGGCGGATGTGGTAGCTCGCGGCGGTCAGGTTCGGCTTCGTGGCGGCGAACGTTGCGGCGTCGGCGAACACCAGCAGGTTGTTGGTCGGGTGGAGCACCTCGCCGACGATCCGGACCGGCATCGCCTTGCCGTGGTCGGTCAGCACGATGCTGTCGCCGATCCGGGTGCCGGTCGCGGTCAGGAACGTGCTCGGCACCGCCGCCTCTCCGGGGCGGGTGAACCACCTGCCGGAGACCATCTCGTAGCCGTCCCAGGAGGCGTCGCCGGTGAAGGCGTCGAGGCGGGCGGAGCCGGTCATCCCGGCGACGGCGACCCGTGTGGTGGCGACGCTGTAGTACTTGCCCGTCCCGGGTTGCGCCTGGATCGCCGTGGTGATCTTCGCGGTGTCGTCGGCGCTCAGCACCCGCGGTTTGGTGTTGGGGGCGGGGCCGGCTCCGGGCGGTGGGGCGAAGGTGTCGATGATGACGTCGGCGGCGGCGTGGTCCTTGGCGAGCTGCACCTGGTTCAGTGAGGCGGCCACGCCGACGGCGAAGGTGACTGTGGTGGCGCCGAACATGATCGCGGCGAGGACTGCGGCGGCGCGGGCGGGCCGGGCGAACGGGTGGGCCAGTCCGAGGCTGACCGGTCGCGGCAGCGGGAGCCGGGCGGTCAGCCGGGCTGCCCATTGCCCGCGGCCGGGGCGAGGCCTACGTCCGACGGCGATCGCGTCGATGGTGCGGAGCCGGCCGGCCCGTAGCGCCGCGGCCCACGCGGTCAGCGCCACCATGCCCAGCGCGCCGGCGACCACGACGGCGTCGGTCCACCAGGTGACGCCGGCGGTGGTCGTGCCGTAGAGCTGATCGGTGTCGGCCAGCACCGGGATGGCCAGGAGATTCCCGGCCACGACCCCGGCCGCGATGCCGACCGCGGCCGGAGTCAGCGCCTGCGCCACGTACGCTCGCACGACCTGCGCGGGAGTGAACCCGATGGCCTTGAGGACGCCGATGCGTCGCGTCGCGGTGCCGACCGCGCCGGCGATCACGGTGCCGACGACGAGCACGGACATGACCAGGCCCAGTACCCCGAACGCGAGCAGGAACGGCAGGAACAATGCGACTTCGCGCTCGTTGGCGTCCTTGACGGTGAGCCACGATTGCGCCCCGGCCAGCGCCGGCGATCCGACGAGCGCGACCACCGCCGCCTGGCCCCGGTCGACGTGCGCGGCCGTGCTCGCCTCCGCGAAGCGGTAGAGCATCTGGTAGCCGCCGGCCGCGCCGGGTGCGGTCAACGCGGCAACCTCGGACGGTGACACCCAGGCGTCGCCGGTACGGCTGACCGAGCGGGCGACACCGACCACCGTCAACGCCGGCTGCCCCGGCAGGTCGGGAAAGCGCAGGACGGTGTCCAGCGGGGACGGCCCGAGGGGGTAGTCGGCGGCGACCACGATCTGGCCGGGGCCGTTCACCCACCGTCCCTGGCTCAGCGGCACGCGGTCGACTTCTCCGCCGGGCGTCGCACGGCCGACGATCGTCATCGGCGGCAGGTCGATGTCGGCGGCGGCATCGCGTGGCGTGGCGGTCGCGGTCGGGAACGGGCCGGCGGACGCGATGACGCCGTCGGCCCGCGCGGAGGCCGTCAGCCGCGCGGCCGTCGTCTTGGCCGCGTCGAACTGCGTCGTGAGGTGCGCGCCGTGCTGCTGGGCGAACGCGCGGTCGAACGGCCCGCTGGAGGCGGCCAGCAGCGACCCGCCGAGCACCGCAGCGGTCACCGCCATCATCGTGGCCAGCCCGATCACCACGGTCTGTACCCGCCGGCGTGCCACGCCGGCGCGCACCACACGTGCCATAGCGCTCATCGGGCCCGCCCCACCGTGACAGCGCGGGTGTTGTCGGCGACGACCCGGCCGTCCACGAGCCGGATCGTGCGGGTTGCGCACGACTCCGCCAGGGCCAGGTCGTGCGTGACCAGGACGATTGTCTGGCCGTCGGCGTGCAGGTCGTTGAGCAGCCGCTTGACCTCGTCACCGGAGGCGGTGTCCAGCGCGCCGGTCGGTTCGTCGGCCAGCAGCAGCGTTGGCCGGTTCATCAGTGCTCTGGCCACGGCGACGCGTTGCCGTTCGCCGCCGGAGAGCCGGCCGGGATAGGCGGCGGCGTGCCGTGCCACGCCGAGCGCGTCCAGCAACTCCTCGGCGCGGAGGCGGGCTGCACTGCGCGTCATGCCGGACAGTTGCGCGGGCAGGACGACGTTGTCGAGGACGGTCAGGTCGTCGAGCAGGTTGAAGAACTGGAACACCATGCCGATCTTGTCGCGCCGGTAGCGGGCCGAACCCGCCTCGTTGAGCTTGTCGACGCGTACGCCGTCCACGGTCACGGTGCCGCCGCTGGGCCGGTCCAGACCCGCGATCAGGTTGAGCAGCGTGGACTTGCCGCTGCCGGACGGCCCGAGAACGGCGACCGCCTCGCCGGGCGCGATGCTCAGCGTCGTGTCATGCAGTGCGGGCGGTCCGTCGTCGTATCGTCGCGTTACGTCGTGCAGCTCGATGGCTGGCACGGTCATCGTCGTCTCCCTCGATTTGCTGATTGGCTGGTGAACGACGCTAGGCGCGACCGGCCCCCGGAAGCGTCGGCTCGGCGAGCGATCTTCGGCGGCCCCGCGGGATGACGGCGATGCATGTCATCCTTACGGCCTACGCTCCCGGCGTGAGCCCGATGGATCTTCAGGCCGATGCCGTCGGCCGCGGCGCACGGTCAGAATGGGCCGGGTGACGAACGCGGCAACGATGACGCACCCGCTGCGGGCATGGCTGAGCCAGCTGCTGCGACCATCGGGTCCGTTGCCGCGGCCCTCCCGGCGCAACCAGGTCTTCGACGCGGTCCTCGCGCTCGGCCTCGGCCTCTTCGCGATCCAGGCGAGCTACGGCGTGTCCTCTACCGCCGCCAGCGGGGGCGTCGCCGTGCCGCAACAGCCGGAACCGCCGGAACCACCGATCCCGCTGGAACCGGCGGACACCCTCGAGGCGAACGTTCCGGCGCTGGCCCAACATCACCTCATCTGGGCGATCGTTATGGTGCTCATCGCGGCGCCACTGATGGTGCGCCGCCGCTATCCGTTGGCGGCACTCTGGATCGTCATGGGTACGGCCGTAGCGCTGGCCACGGTGACGGACGACCGCGCCACGCTGAGATTCTCGTTCTACGTCTGCGTCATTGCGGCGTACAGCGCCGCCGTCTACAGCCCTTACCGGCTGCCCACGCTGGCGAGCCAGTCCGCGGCGGCCCTGCTTTACCAACAGCTCCAGACATCGTCGACATTGCCCACCGTCTCCACCGACGCAGTCCCGTTCCTGGTGCTGATCCCCATCGCCATCGCGACCGACGGGCTGCGCAGGTGGCGACGCCGGGCCGAAGAGGAACGCGCGCGGACGGCCGCGCTGCAACGCGAACGGCAGGAGGCGCTACGCCGCGCCGCCGAACAGGAACGGGCCCGCATCGCGCGGGAACTGCACGACGTCGTGACCCACAACGTGAGCATGATGGTCATCCAGGCTGGCGCCGCTCGCCGGGTGATGGCGGCCGACCAGGCGCAGGCCCGCGAGGCGTTGCTCGCGGTCGAGGCCGGCGGCCGGGCGGCGATGTCCGAGCTGCGCCACGTGATGGGGCTGCTGACGATGACCGCCGGCGGCCCCGACGCGGCCGGCGCCGCCGACCTCGCACCCCAACCCGGCCTCGACCGGCTGGACGCGCTCGTCGCTGGCGTACGGGCCAGCGGCGTACCGGTCCAGCTGCGCGTGACCGGGCAGCCCCGTCCGGTGCCGGACGGGATCCAGTTGGCGGCCTACCGGGTGGTGCAGGAGGCGCTGACGAACACCGTTAAATATGCGGCCGGCGGGTTCGCGACCGTCGACGTCGACTACCGCGCCGACCACCTATGCGTGGAGGTGGTCAACACCAGCGGCGCGGAGCGCGGTCCGGCAGTGACCGGCAGCGGAAGCGGGCTGATCGGGCTCCGGGAACGTCTTGCCGTCTACGGTGGAACCCTGCACGCCGGGCCACGCCCCACCGGCGGCTACCGCGTCCACGCACAGATCCCCCTGGAGGCCCCGTGACCCCGCCGCTACGCGTCGTGATCGCCGACGATCAGGCGCTGGTCCGGGCCGGCTTCCGGATGATCCTGGCCAGCGACGGCTTCGACGTGGTCGCCGAGGCCACCAACGGCAGCGAAGCGGTCGACGCTGTCCGGTCTACCCGCCCCGACGTGGTCCTCATGGACATCCGAATGCCCGAGCTGGACGGCTTGGAGGCCACCCGGCGCATCCTCACCGGCGCCGCCGCCGACCAGCCAAGCGTGATCATGCTGACCACCTTCGACCTCGACGAGTACGTGTACGCGGCGCTGACCGCCGGAGCCAGCGGGTTCCTCCTCAAAGACGTCAGCCCCGAACACCTGCTCGCCGCCGTCCGGTTGGTCCGCACCGGCGACGCGCTCCTCGCGCCCACGATCACCCGCCGCCTCGTCGAACGATTCGCCCGCCGCCACCACAGCGAGACGCCCACGATTCCCCGCGACCTGGCCGCCCTGACCGCACGCGAACTCGAAGTCCTGCGCCTGCTCGCCGAGGGCCTCAACAACGCCGAAATCGCCGACCGCCTCACCGTCTCCGAAGCGACCGTCAAAACCCACGTCGCCCACATCCTCGCCAAACTCGGACTCCGCGACCGCGTCCAAGCCGTCGTCCTCGCCTACCAGACAGGACTGATCAACCCGGCAACACCGCAGTAGCCCAACCCGACGGCGCGACGCGTCTGGCCGGGGAGAACCCACGGTGGCGATACCTGCGCATCGTTGGGAGTGCCGCAAGAGCTCGGCGTGCGGGACTCGGCGACGTCGGTGCGCGCGATCCTGCGCCGCCATCGGCTCGGTCCGGCGCCCCGTCGCGGTGGCCCGACCGGGACCAGTTCCTGCGCACCCATGCCACCGGGACGATCGCCTGTGATTTCCTGACCGTCGAAACCATCGGCCTGGCCAGGCTGTACGTGATCGAACTGGAGCACCGCCGGGTGCACCTGGCCAGGATCACCACCCACCCCACCGCAGCCTGGGTCACCCAGGCGGCCCGCAACCTGCTGATGGACCCCGACGAGCACGCCGGGCGGTTCCGGTTCTTCATCCGCGAGCGCGACAGCAGGTTCAGGGCCGCGTTCGAGGCGGTGTTCACCGCGGCCACCATGGAAACGATCAAGACACCGCCGCCTCGGCGGCATCATCCATCCACGAGTACCAGCATGCCGCGCACGGACGACATTTTCGACACCCGCAGGGTTGAGGAGGGGTACGGGCGATGCCGAGCTTGCCCGGATACGAGATCGTGCAGGGTGTCGCTTCCGGGAGAGCGTCGCCTGGCGAGTTGCCCCGCCAGGCGGCGCCTACGTCGACGTCAGCGCTCGGTGCCGATCGGCTTCTTCGGCCCGGCCGGGCAGCCGCTCATGTCGATGGCCTTAGTCTCGCCGCGGCCGATCGTGACCCTGACCGAATGGTGGATCTTGCCCTTGGGGTTCCGGCACGACACCACCCAGCTCTCCTGCAGCAGGGTGGAGCTTTGCTGGCTCTGCCGTAGGGACGGCAGGACGTGCCACTCGAACCGCCCGTTGTCGGGCACCCGCATCGTGCTCTCGATGTGCAGGTCGGACGGCAGCACGACCATCTCGCCGTCGCGTTCGACGGGCGAGGAGTCAACCGAGACGTCCTTGCTGATGGTGAGCTGGATGCCCCGCGGGGCCGACCCGGTGAGGATGGAGTGCGTACGCGGATCGTTGGCGGCATCCCAGGCGATGAGGAGCGCGTCGCGGATGCTCGACCCCGCGTAGAACCCGGTTCCGCGGTACTGGTCGATGACGTACTGGTACTGCGGGTGAAACCGTTCGAGGCCGCTGTGGCCCGGCGTCAGCTCCGGCGTGAAGCCGAGGGTGCCGTTCGCGTACAGGCCCTCCTGCTCCGCCACACCGCTGGCGACGTAGTAGACGTCGGGCCAGGGACCGGTCGGCCAGCCGCCCAGGGCCGCGCCGAGTTGCTGCGCCAGGCCGTCATAGAGGGCTACCTCGGCCGGCACGGGCTCCAGCGGCGACGACGGGGCGCGCAGCAACCGGGCATCCGGCGTGTGGTTGTTCACCGCGACCACGACCTGGTGGCTGTTCAGCAGGTCGGTCATGGCCGCGATCTCCGGCTCGGAGTAGGGGGCCGCGCCGTGGTGGTTCTCGGCGGTCCGGGAAGCGCTCGATCCCGGGCCGCCCCAGAACGCTCCGTAGTTGCGGTTCAGGTCCACGCCGAGTTGCCGGCTGTCCGCGGCCGCGCACTGCTCCCAGGTCGGCACCGCACCGGCCGCGACCCGACAGTTCTTGCGCTTCATCTCGTTGATGAGCTCCCGCGACATCGTGTAGCCGTCGGGGTTCACCGCTGGCACGATGATCAACCGAGAGGAGTCGACGAGCTTTTTGATGTGGCTGTCCGTGGCGTAGTTCTCCAGGACGTCCCGGGCGAACTCCATGGTGAATTCCAGCGTCGGCCACTCGCGGGCGTGGTGCAGGCCGGTGGTCAGGAAGACCGGCTCGCCGGAGTCGGTCTGCACGTCGCTGCTGATCTCCATGCCCAGGATCGTGTGCCCCAGCAGGGACTTCCGGGACAGCTCGAACACCTTCACCTTGTCGGGGTAGCGGCGCTCGAGCTCTCGCATCTCACGTTCGGCCTCGTCGAGCGTCCGGTACGACACGCGGCCGCTCGGCAGGCCGGAGGCGATCGCGGGGTTCGTCTGCCGCGCCGCTTCCCGCTGCGCCTCGACCACGCGCTCGGCCGTCATGTCGGCGAGTTGTTCCGTCGCGTCGGATACCTCCACCTGCCAGTTTCCGCCGGCGAGTTGCGCGCGGTCAGCCGCGCCGTGCAGCAGCACCTCGGCATGCGTGCCGGTGAAGTCGATCACATCCAGACCAAGGTCCATCAGTTTCTGACGTTCGGCGTTGGTGGTGGCCTTGACCTTCGCGATGGCCAGCCCGTTCACGGCAGCGCTCGGCTGTGGATCGGGGGCCGCGGCGGCGGCCGTCGCGAGGCTGACGGACATGGCGACCACCATGCCGAGGGCACCCGCCCGTCTTGGCCATCGAGAACTCAACGAGGTGATGGCGGCCGTTCTCGAGTGGCGGGCAGCGGGGATGATCGACTTCAACGGGCACTCCTGTCGGTCGTGCGGGGCTTACCGGTCCGACCTGGGCAATCCGTCACCGCAGTAGACGGACGGCGGAACTCCGAATGGAGGGAACCGCCGTAGGACGTCACCGTAAAGATCGTCCGATTCAATGCGGTGTCCGTCAATGCCGCACGGCAAAACGGTGATCGACGCGCCGACGTCGTACTGTCGGGTCCCCGCCTCTAGGATTCCCTTAAGCTCGGCCCCGTGTGCCGCAGTGGTCCTGTGTGGCCTCGGCGTGTTCGCGGAGACGTGACCGGTCACCGCATGATCATCCTTCACGATCCGCTCTGGATGCCGGCGGGATCGGTGTCGCCCGGCTGCGGGTGACCCTCGCAGGACGGGCGTTGCCCCGCACCACCGACGGGCGGATCATGCTGCCCGTTGACGTCAGCGGTTGGCTGCGCCCGGACGCGGCCACCAGCCGTCGTGGACGCAGGTGCTCGGCGCGGTGCGGCTGGGCCCAGCCGACGACGCCAGGTAAGTACCCGCGTTGTCTGCACCACGCCTTCTGGCAGCGAGGACGCCCTCGGCAGGCTCGTTGCGCTCAGTGAGCCGTCGCGCTTGGCCGGCGTCGTCACCTCTTAAGACTGGATGTTGGTCCGGAGGAAGGGGTGTCCCTGTTGGGGCGTCCATCGAAGTACACGGACAACGCCGTGGCGTTGGGCGCCCGGTGTGCGCCGCCGCCTGTCGGGTCTTTCGATCCCGGCCTCGACGGTTTGTCGCTTCGCGTCCAGGGCGAGTCTGACGGCGCTTTCGGGTCACGGGCCGTTCGGCGCGTCGCGGCGGCGCAGCAAATACGTGTCCATGATCCAGCCCTTGCTCTCGCGGGCCTCCTGTCGCGCTCGCACGATGCGCGCCGCGACGTCCCGCAGGGGCCCGGCGATGAGGATCTCGTCCCGGGTGCCGAGATAGGCGCCCCAGAAGATGTCCAGATCCTCGTCCACGTGCCTGGTGAAGGCGCATTGTGCGTCAAGCATCACCACGATGTCGTCGACGTCACGCGGCAACTGCGCGGCCAGGCGGCGGCCGGTGGTGACCAGGAACGGACGGCCGACCCGGTTGAGGCCGATCCGGTGCCGCGCGGCGAGGGTTGCCACACTGCTGATGCCGGGGATCACCGTGTAGGTGAAGGTGATGCGCTGGCGGGCCAGGATGTCCTCGACGACGGCCAGGGTGCTGTCGTAGAGGGCCGGGTCCCCCCAGGCCAGGAAGGCGCCGCAACCGTCGTCCGGCAGGTGCTCGGCGATGGCCGCTTCCAGCAGGTCGGCTCGCTCCCGCCGCCAGTCGTCCACCGCTTTGACGTAGCCGTCGGCGCTGCGGTCCCGGTCGGGGTCTCGTACCTCGACGACCCGGTGGTCTGGGCGAGCGAAGCGGGCCATCAGCTCCTGCCGCAGCGCGATCAGGTCGTGCTTTTCGGCGCCCTTGTCGAGCAGGAAGAACACGTCGGTCTGCCGCATCGCCTCTGCGGCGGCCAGGGTGAGCTGACCGGGGTCGCCCGCACCGATGCCGATGATGAGGATCGTCCGCATCCGGGTCACCGTGCCCGACCGGCCGGGCGCTTCGCGTCGCGGTCTCGTCCCGGGGAGTAGAGGTAGCTGTCGGGGAATGAGTCGGCGGCCAGGACGGCGCCGACGATGATGACCGCGGTGCGGCGGATGCCGTGTGCCTCGACCTGGTCGGCGATGTCGGCCAGGGTGCCGCGCAGGATGATCTCGTCGGGCCGGCTGGCGTTGGCAACCACGGCGGTCGGGCAGTCCGCGCCGTAGTGCGGGAGCAACTGGTCGGCGAGTTGGCGAGTGCGGGCGACGGCCAGGTGCAGTACCAGGGTGGAGCGACTGCGTCCCAGCTCGGCGAGGTCCTCTCCGGGCGGCATCGGCGTCGAGCGCGCCTGGGTGCGGGTGAGGATCACGGTCTGCCCCACCGTCGGCACGGTCAGCTCCCGGCGCAGCGCGGCGGCGGCCGCGGCGTACGACGGGACTCCGGGGACGATCTCGTACGGCACGCCGGCGGCATCCAGGCGGCGCGCCTGCTCGGCGACGGCGCTGAAGACGGCGGGGTCGCCGGAGCACAACCGGGCCACGTCGTGCCCGTCGCGGTGGGCGTCGGTCATCGCCGCGATGATTTCGTCGAGGGTCAGCTCGGCGGTGTCGACCAGCCGCGCTTCGGGTGGGCAGGTGGCGAGCAGGTCGGCGGGGACGAGGCTGCCGGCGTACAGGCAGACCCGGGCTTGGGCGAGCATGCGCTGGCCGCGCACCGTGATCAGGTCAGCCGCGCCCGGCCCCGCGCCGATGAAATAGACAGTCATGACTTCCTCACCGCCCATTGCACGACCGGCCGGGCGGGTGCCCAGCCGGTGAAACTGCCCAACGGCGCGACGCGTTCGATCGACAGACGGGTGAGGTCCCCGCCGCGCCGGGTCGCCTGGTCTGCGAGTTCTCGTTCGCCTTCGAGCGTGACCGCGTGGGCGACGAGTCGTCCGCCGGGGCGCAGCGCGTCCCAGGCCGCGTCGAACACCCCCGGTGCGGTGAGCCCTCCGCCGACGAACACCGCGTCGGGCGCGGGCAGCCCGGCGAGGGCTTCCGGTGCGCGGCCACGTACGACGCGTAGCTGCGGCACGCCGAGGGTACGGGCGTTTCCGGCAATGCGGTCGGCACGGTCGTCGCGGCTCTCCACCGCCACCGCCGAGGTTGCCGGGTCGCTGCGTAGCCACTCGATGGCGATGCTGCCAGAGCCGGCGCCGACGTCCCAGAGCAGCTCACCGGCGGTGGGGGCGAGGCGGGACAGGGCGAGCGCTCGCGCCTCCCGTTTGGTGAGGGCACCGTCGTGGTCGAAGGCGTCGTCGGGCAGCCCTGGCATCGTGGCCAGCACGCGGGTACCGGCCGCGGCGGCAACCCGGACGGCGACGATGTTGAGGGCGTCGCCGGGCTCGGTGACCCACTCCTGCGCACGGCCGTCGACCCGGTGTTCCCGATCCGTGCCGAGCGCGGCCAGGACGGTCATCTCGCTGGGCCCGTAACCGGCGTCGGCGAGGATGCGAGCCAACGCGGCGGACGTGGCGGCGTCCTGGCTGAGTACCAGCAGTCGCCGGTCCGGGACCAGGTCGCGGCGGATGCCGTCCAGGTCGCGGCCCACCGCGCTACGCACTGTGACCTGCTCCACCGGCCAGCCCATCCGCGCGCAGGCGAGCGCGATCGACGACGGGTGGGTGACCACCCGTACCCGGTCGGGACCGAGCAGCTGCACCAGGTGGCTGCCGATGCCGAACCACATCGGGTCGCCGCTGGCCAGCACGCAGACCCGCTGCCCGGCATGCGCGGCGAGCAGACCCGGCAGGGCGGGCAGCAGCGGCGTCGGCCAGGGCACCCGCTGCGCCGGCACGGCCGCCGGCAGCAGGTCGAGGTGCCGCTGCCCGCCCAGGATCACCTGCGCGTGCTGGAGCGCGTCGCGTCCGCGCTCGCCGAGACCCGCCCAGCCGTCCGCGCCGATGCCGACGACGGTGACCGGCTCGTCGAACGTCGTGGACCTCACGCGGCGCAACGGTAGTGCAGGAGGTCGCGGCCCTGCCGTCCCGGGGGCGGGTGTGACATCATCGGCGGCGACGGCGCGGTGAGGAACACCGGTGAGGCGGCCCGAGTCAGGGTCGGCGAGTCCGGGGCGGTCCCGCCACTGTGACCGGTGCGGCCCTGTGCCGTATCCGGGAGCCAGACACTCGCTGAGCCGTACCGCGCCGCTGTTCGGCGGCGTGGTTGGTGACCGGCCGTGGGCGAGGACCCACGCGAGGTGAAAGGTGTGACCGTGCGGTCGTACCCGTTCTCTGCCGTCGTCGGCATGGACGACATGGCGTTGGCGTTGAGTCTGTGCGCAGTTTCCCCGGCGATCGGTGGTGTGCTGGTCCGGGGTGAGAAGGGCACGGCGAAATCCACCACCGTCCGGGCCCTGACAGCCCTGCTGCCGCCCGTCGAGGTGGTCGACGGCTGCCGCTTCTCCTGCGATCCGTCGGCGGTCGACCCGCACTGCCCGGATGGGCCGCACCCGGCCTCGCCGCCGGCGGACACCCGGCCCGCCCGGCTGGTTGAACTGCCGGTCGGAGCCGGCGAGGACCGGGTCCTCGGTGCGCTGCACCTCGAACGCGCGCTCAGCGAGGGCGTGACCGCCTACGACCCGGGCCTGCTGGCCTCCGCCCACCGCGGCCTGCTGTACGTCGACGAGGTCAACCTGCTCCACGACCACCTGGTCGACGTGCTGCTCGACGCGGCGGCGATGGGACGGGCCACGGTGGAACGCGACGGCGTGTCGGTGACCCACGCGGCCCGGTTCGTGCTGGTGGGCACCATGAACCCCGAGGAGGGGGAGCTGCGGCCGCAGCTGCTGGACCGCTTCGGTCTCACCGTCGAGGTCGCCGCGAGCCGGGACCCGCAGGTGCGGGCCGAGGTGATGCGCCGACGCCTGGCGTACGAGGCCGACCCGGACGGCTTCGCCGCCCGCTACGCCGACGCCGACGCGGCGCTGGGCGCCCAGGTCGCCCATGCCCGGAAGCTGCTGCCGGCGGTGCGTCTCGACGACGCCATGGTGGCCCGGATCGCCGCCCTCTGCGCGGCCGCCGAGGTCGACGGGATGCGCGCGGATCTGGTCATCGCCCGCACCGCGATCGCGCACGCCGCCTGGTGCGGACGCACCGAGGTAATGGTCGGTGACGTGCGGGTCGCCGCCCGGCTGGCCCTGCCGCATCGCCGCCGCCGCAACCCGTTCGATCCTCCGCAGCAGGACCAGGCGGAGCTTGACCGCGCCCTGAGCGACGCCGGTCTGGACGAGCCGCCGCCCGGGGGCGAGCCGGATCCGCCGTCGGACGACCCGACGCCTCCGGACGACCCCCAGGGCCCCGACGGCTCCGATGGCCCCGATGACCCTGACGGGCCGCCCGACGGCGGCGGACCGGGCCACGGGGCGGACGGCGGGCGGGACGACGAGCGGCCGTACCGGCAGCGCCCTGACGCCCGGTCCGTCACCGGATCGGACGGTGACCGGCCCCGTACCGCGCCGGTGCCGGCAGCCACGCCCTACCGGGCGCGACTGTTGCAGGTCAGCGGGACCGGTGCCGGTGCGGCCGGACGCCGGTCCGCCGCGCTTACCACCAGCGGACGCACCGTCGGCGCACGGCGTGCCACTGACGGAATGCCCGGCCGACCGCACCTGGTGGCGACGCTGCGCGCCGCCGCCCCGCACCAGCGGGCCCGCGGGCGGCGGGGCCCCGGCATTGTGGTCCGCCCGGTGGACGTCCGGCTGCCGGTACGGCAGGGCCGGGAAAGCAACCTGATCCTGTTCTGCCTGGACGCCTCCGGGTCGATGGGTGCCCGGCAGCGCGTCGGTGCGGTCAAGGCGGCGGTGTTGTCCCTGCTGTTGGACGCCTACCAGCGCCGCGACAAGGTCGGGCTGGTGACCTTCCGGGCCGCCGACGCCGAGGTGGCCCTGCCGCCTACCGCCAGCGTGGAGGTGGCAGCCGCCCGCCTGGAAGCGTTGCCGACCGGGGGCCGCACTCCGCTGGCGGAGGGCCTGCTGCGCGCCCGCGAGGTGCTGCGCGTCGAGCGGATCCGCGACCCGCGGCGGCGTCCGCTGCTGCTGGTGGTGACCGACGGGCGCGCCACCGCCGGTCCGGACGCCGTGGCCCGTGCCCGGCACGCGGCCCGGCTCCTCGCCGCCGACGGCATCCACGCCGTGGTCGTCGACTGCGAGCAGGGCCGGGTCCGGATGGGGCTGGCCGCGGACCTCGCCGTCACCCTCGGCGGCGAACACATGCCCCTGGAAGACGTCGCCGCCGACACGCTCACCCACGCGGTGCGATCCCACACCGCCGCCCAGCACAGAATGGGAGCCGCCTGATGCCACAGGGACAACCGGTCACCGTCCCCGATGACGGCCTCACCACCCGCCAGCGCCGCCACCGGCCATTGCTGATCGTCCACACCGGACAGATGAAGGGCAAGTCCACCGCCGCCTTCGGGCTCGCGCTGCGCGGCTGGAACCAGGGCTGGTCGATCGCGGTCTTCCAGTTCGTCAAGAGCGCCAAGTGGACGGTCGGCGAGGAGAACGCGCTGCGCGCCCTCGGACAGGTTCACGAGCAGACCGGGCAGGGTGGCCCGGTCGCCTGGTACAAGATGGGTGCCGGGTGGAGCTGGAGCCGCACCCGCGGCACCGAGGCCGACCACGCCGAGCAGGCCGCCGAGGGCTGGGCGGAGATCAAGCGCCGGCTCGCCACGAGCGAACATGACCTCTATGTGCTCGACGAGTTCACCTACCCGATGAAGTGGGGCTGGGTAGACGTCAACGACGTGGTGGAGACGCTGCAACAGCGACCCGGCCACCAGCACGTTGTCATCACCGGCCGGGACGCCGACCCTCGACTGGTCGACGCCGCGGACCTGGTCACCGAGATGACCAAGATCAAGCATCCGATGGACGCCGGGCAGAAGGGCCAGCGGGGGATCGAATGGTGACCCTCCCCCCACGGCTGCTCGTCGCCGCTCCCGCCTCCGGGCAGGGCAAGACGACGGTGGCCACGGGCCTGATGGCCGCGCTGCGGCAGCGTGGCCTGACCGTCAGCGGCCACAAGGTCGGCCCGGACTACATCGACCCCGGCTACCACGAGCTGGCCACCGGTCGCCGCGGCCGCAACCTTGACCCGTTCCTGCAGGGCGAGCAGCGGATCCTGCCGCTGCTGCGGCACGGCGCCACCGTCGGGGCACCCGCCGACCTCGCGATCATCGAGGGCGTGATGGGCCTGCTCGACGGCGCCGTCGGCCGCGCCGGATTCGCCTCCACCGCCCACGTGGCCCGGCTGACCCGCACCCCCGTGCTGCTCGTCGTGGACGTCTCCGGCGCCTCCCGCAGCATCGCCGCGCTGGTGCACGGCTTCGCCACCTTCGACCCGCAGCTCACTGTCGCCGGGGTCATCCTGAACAAGGTCGGCTCGGTGACCCACGAGGCGGAGGTCCGGGAGGCGCTCGCCGTCACCGGCGTCCCGGTGCTCGGGGTGCTGCGCCGCGACCCGTCGCTGGACACCCCCAGCCGGCACCTCGGCCTGGTGCCGGCCGCCGAGCGGGTCGCCGCGGCGCGTCGCACGGTCGACGCCCTCGCCGCGCACATCGCCGCCGGCGTCGACCTCGACGCGGTCGTCGCGGTCGCCCGTCGCGCACCCGCCCTCTCCGGTCCCGCCTGGGACCCGGCCGCCGAACTCGGCGGTCTCACCGTCGACGCGACCGTGGCCGTCGCGTCGGGCCCGGCGTTCACCTTCCGGTACGCCGAAACCGACGAACTGCTCGCCGCCGCCGGCCTCCGGCTGGCCCCCGTCGACCCGCTGCAGGATCCGGCCCTGCCCGACGACACCGCCGGGCTCTACCTCGGCGGCGGGTTCCCCGAGATGTACGCCAGCGGGCTGGCAGACAACGCGCCGCTGCGCCGGGCGGTAGCCGCCGCGGCGGCGGCCGGCCTGCCGGTCGTGGCCGAGTGCGCCGGCCTGCTCTACCTCGCCCAGGACCTCGACGGCGCGGCGATGGCCGGAGTGCTTCCCGCACGCGCCCGGATGACCGACCGGCTGGTGCTGGGCTACCGGGAGGCCCGCGCCGCCACTGCGAGCATGATCGCCGACGCCGACGACCTGGTCACCGGGCACGAGTTCCACCGCACCCGCGTCGAGGCGATGCCCGGCGGGACGTCCGCCTGGCGTTTCCGGCCCCGCCCGTCGGCGGCGCACGGCACCGCCGCACCGACGCTCGACGGCATCGTCGGCGGTCCGGATGGCAACGTGCACGCCTCCTATCTGCACGTGCACTGGGCGGGGCACCCGGACCTGGCCGGCCGGTTCAGCGCCGCCGTCCACCGGCACGCCACCGGGGTGGCGGTGCGCGTGCCGCGGACCCGGCGCCCCGCCGCCGCCGCTTCGCCGGCCGCGGCGGTCCACCCATCCACCGTCGGCCGGGTCGCCCTCGTGGGCGCCGGCCCCGGCGATCCGGGGCTGATCACGCAGCGAGGACTGGACCGCCTCGCCGAGGCCGATGTCGTGGTCGCCGACCGGCTTGTGCCGCACGCCCTGCTGCGCGAGCTGCGGCCCGGGGTACGGGTCATCGACGTGTCGAAGGTGCCGCGGGGCGCGTTCGTCCCGCAGGAGCGGATCAACCAGATCCTCGTCGAGGAGGCCCGCGCCGGACACCGGGTGGTACGGCTCAAGGGCGGCGACCCGTTCGTCTTCGGCCGCGGTATGGAGGAGGCGCAGGCGTGCCGGGCCGCCGGCCTGCCGGTCGAGGTGGTGCCGGGCGTCTCCAGCGCCGTCGCCGTACCGGAGTTGGCCGGGGTGCCGGTGACCCACCGTGGTCTCACCCAGGGCTTCACCGTCGTGTCGGCCCACCTGCCTCCCGGTGATCCGGGCAGCACCGTCGACTGGGCCGGCGTGGCCCGGGCGGGAACCACCATCGTGCTGCTGATGGCGGTGCAGACCCTGCCCGACGTGGCGGCGGCGCTGCTCGCGCACGGCATGGACCCGGCCACCCCGGCGGTCAGCATCGAGAACGGCGGCACCGACCGGCAGCGGGTCCTGTCGGGCCGCCTCGATGACATCGCCGCCGTCGCCGCCGCCCACGGCCTGTGCGCGCCCGCCGTCACCGTCGTGGGCCAGGTCGCCGCGTTCGTGGACGCCGCCCAGCCCGCGGACGCCTGAGCGCGCCCGCGGGGCCGGACCGGCTCCGGGGGCGCAACCAGGTCAGTCGGCGTCCTCCAGGTCGCCCTCCACCTCCAGGTACGCCTGCCGCAGCGCGTCCATCAACGCCGGGTCCGGCTTGGCCCACAGTCCCCGGTCGGCGGCCTCGGTGAGCCGCTCGACGATGCCGCGCAGCGCCCACGGGTTCGACCGGCGCAGGAACTGCTGGTTCTCCGGGTCCAGGACGTAGCTCTTGGCGAGTTGCTCGTACATCCAGTCGGCGACGACCCCTGCGGTCGCGTCGTAGCCGAACAGGTAGTCCACCGTGGCGGTCATCTCGAACGCGCCCTTGTAGCCGTGCCGCCGCATCGCCGCGAGCCATCGCGGGTTGACCACCCGGGCCCGGAACACCCGTGCGGTCTCTTCGGTCAGCGACCGGGTTCGGGTCGCGTCCGGAGTGGTGCTGTCGCCGATGTACGCGCGCGGCGCCTGCCCGGTCAACGCCCGCACCGTGGCGATCATCCCGCCGTGGTATTGGAAGTAGTCGTCGGAGTCGGCGATGTCGTGCTCACGGGTGTCGGTGTTCTTCGCCGCCACCGCGATCCGCCGGTACGCCTGCTCCATGTCCTCCCGGGCGGGCCGTCCGTCCAGGTCGCGGCCGTAGGCGAAGCCGCCCCAGACCGTGTACACCTCGGCCAGGTCTGCGTCGTCGCGCCAGTTGCCGCTGTCGATCAGCGGCAGCAGTCCCGCCCCGTACGCTCCCGGCTTGGAGCCGAAGATGCGGGTGGTGGCACGGCGCTCGTCGCCGTGCTCGGCGGCGTCGGCGCGGGCGTGCGCGGCGAGGTAGTTGTCCTCGTCCGGCTCGTCGAGGGCGGCCACGGCGCGGATCGCATCGTCGAGCAGCAGCACCACGTGCGGGAAGGCGTCCCGGAAGAAGCCGCTGATGCGCAGCGTGACGTCGATGCGGGGCCGGCCCAGGTCGGCCAGCGGGATGATCTCGAAGCCGGTGACCCGCCGGGATGCGGGATCCCAGATCGGCTGCGCGCCGATGAGCGCGAGCACCTCGGCGATGTCGTCACCGGCGGTACGCATCGCCGACGTGCCCCAGGCCGACAGCCCGACCGAGCGTGGCCAGTCGCCGGTGTCGCTGCGGTAGCGCTCCAGCAGAGAGGTGGCCATGGCCTGTCCGGTCTCCCAGGCCAATCGGCTGGGAATCGCCTTCGGGTCGACGGTGTAGAAGTTGCGGCCGGTCGGCAGCACGTTCACCAGCCCGCGCAGGGGCGAGCCGCTCGGCCCGGCGGGAACGTAGCCGCCGTCGAGGGCGTGCAGGACCGCATCCAGCTCCCCGGCGGTACCGGCGAGCCGCGGCGCCACCTCGGTGGCGGCGAAGGCGAGCACCTGCCGTACGGTGTTTGTCCGCGGGTCGCCCGCGCCGAGTACCTCAGCGCAGACCCGGTCCACCGCATCGGATGCCCAGTCGTGGCGCTCCATCGCCTCCGCCAGCCGCCGGGCCACCGCCTCGATCCGGTCCACCTCGGCGGTCTGCTCTGCCGCGGTCTCAGCGAGGCCGAGCGCGGAGCGTAACCCGGGCACCGCGCCGGCCTGCCCGCCGAACACCTGACGGGCCCGCAGGATGGCCAGCATCAGGTTGACCCGCGCCTCGCCGGTCGGGGCCGCGCCGAGCACGTGCAGCCCGTCGCGGATCTGGGCGTCCTTGACCTCACACAGCCAGCCGTCCACGTGCAGTAGGAAGTCGTCGAACTCGGCGTCGTGCGGCCGCTGGTCCAGCCCGAGGTCGTGGTCCAGCCGCGCGGCCTGGATCAGCGTCCAGATCTGTCCCCGGATGGCGGGCAGCTTCGCCGGATCCATGGTGGCGATGTTGGCGTGCTCGTCGAGCAGCTGCTCCAGCCGCGCGATGTCGCCGTAGCTCTCCGCCCGCGCCATCGGCGGCACCAGGTGGTCCACGATGGTGGCGTGCGCCCGGCGTTTGGCCTGCGCGCCCTCGCCCGGGTCGTTGACCAGGAACGGGTAGATCAGCGGCAGCTCACCGAGGACCGCGTCCGGGCCGCAGCCCGCGGAGAGGCCGAGGTTCTTGCCGGGTAGCCACTCCAGCGACCCGTGCTTGCCCAGGTGCACCACGGCGTGCGCGCCGAACTGTTCGTCCAGCCACCGGTACGCGGCCAGGTAGTGGTGCGTCGGCGGCAGGTCCGGGTCGTGGTAGATCGCCACCGGGTTCTCCCCGAACCCGCGCGGCGGCTGGATCATCAGCAGCACATTTCCGGCCCGCAGGCCGGCCAGCACGATCTCACCGTCCCCGCCACCGGACCGGTCGACGAACAGCTCACCCGGTGGCGGCCCCCAGTGCGTGGTCATCGCCTCGCGCAGCTCGGCCGGCAGTGCGTCGAACCAGCGGCGGTAGGTGGCCGCCGGGACGCGTACCGGGTTGCCGGCCAGCTTCTCCTCAGTAAGCCACTCCGGGTCCTGCCCGCCGGCGGCGATCAGGGCGTGGATGAGCCGGTCACCGTCGGCGTCCTCACCGTCGCCGCCGGGCACCAGGCCGGGCAGCGCGTCGGGACCCTCGACCGGGCCGACGTCGTAGCCCCGCTCGCGCAGCGCCCGCAGCAGCCGTACCGCGCTGGCGGGGGTGTCCAACCCGACGGCGTTGCCGACCCGGGCGTGTTTGGTCGGGTACGCCGACAGCACCACCGCGATCCGCCGTTCGGCTGGCGGAACATGCCGCAGGCGGGCGTGCCGCACCGCGATCCCGGCGACCCGGCGGGCGCGTTCCGGATCGGCGACGTAGTGCGGCAACCCGTCGGCGTCGGTCTCCTTGAACGAGAACGGCACCGTGATCAGCCGGCCGTCGAACTCCGGCACCGCCACCTGGGTGGCCGCGTCCAACGGACTGAGCCCATCGTCGCTGTCGACCCAGGTCTCCCGGTCCTGCGTCAACGCCAGCGCTTGCAGGATGGGCACGTCCAGCGCGGCCAACGCGCCGACGTCCCAGGCCTCGTCGACTCCGCCGGCGGACGCCTCCGCCGGCCGGGTGCCCCCGGCAGCAAGCACCGTGACCAGCAGCGCGTCGGCCCGGCCGAGGGTCTCCAGCAGCCCCGCATCGGGTGTACGCAGGCTCGCGCAGAACACCGGCAGCGGCACCCCGCCGGCGTCCTCGACCGCCGCGCACAGGGCCTCCACGAAGGCGGTGTTGCCGCTGAGCTGATGCGCCCGGTAGTAGAGAATCCCCACGGTCGGACCGGCCACCGTGGGCGCCGGACGCGGCATCACCCCCCAGGTGGGCTGCTCGACCGGCGGCGCGAAGCCGTGGCCGGTCAGCAGCACCGTGTCGCTGAGGAAGGCGTGCAACTCCCGAAGGTTGTCCGGCCCACCCTGGGCCAGGTAGGCGTGCGCCTGCGCCGCGATGCCCTGCGCCACCGTGGAGCGAGCCATCAGGTCCGCATCCGGCAACTGCTCGCCGCCGAGGGCGACCACGGGCAGGTCACCGCCGAGCAGCGCGTCCAGGCCGCGTTGCCACATCCGGTAGCCGCCGAGGATGCGCACCACCACGAGCTCGACACCGGCCAACAGCCCGGCCAACGCGTCGGGCTCCTCACCGACGCGAGCCGGGTTGGCCAGCCGGTATGCCGCACCGCTGGCCCGGGCACTGAGCAGATCTGTGTCCGAGGTGGACAGCAGCAGGATCATGCGGTCACCAGACCGGGCATGGTTGACTCCTCCCCCGGGTCCGCGCCCGTGGTCGTCGGTCGCGGCCGACCGGAGTGTCTGGCTCCCGACCCGGCATCTGGTGTGCCGAGCCGGTGACAGTGGCGGGACCGCCCCGGACTCGCACCGGGTTCCTCCACGCCGACCGCGTGATGCTGATCTCGGCACAAGATCTGCGCCGAGGCCCCGACTCTACGATGAGCCGGTGCCCGCTGTCTCCTCCCCGTCCGACCGCTCCGGCGGCGACCGCTGCCCCGGAGTGCTGCGGGCCCACCAGGCCGCCGACGGGTTGCTGGTGCGGATCCGCGTCCCCGGGGGTCGGCTCAGCGGCCCGCAACTGCGTTCCCTGGCCATAGCGGCCGGCCGCGACGCCGACGGCGCGCTGGAGCTGACCTCCCGAGGGAACGTGCAGTTGCGCGGTATCCCCGACCCCCACGCCGTCGACCGGATCGCCTCCGTCCTGATGGAGTCGGGGTTGTTGCCCAGCGCCACCCACGATCGGGTCCGCAACATCGTCGCCTCGCCCCTGAGCGGCCTGGACGGAAGCGGACGCATCGACGTCCGTCCGGTGGTTGCGGCCGTCGATGCCGCACTCTGCGCTGCCGACGACCTCGCCGAGCTCAGCGGCCGTTTCCTGATCGCCCTCGACGACGGCCGGGGCGACGTCGTCGCTCTCGGCGCCGATCTGTGCTGGACGGCCGGCAGTGGCGCGTTGCTGCTGGCCGGGCGGGACGTCGGGCTACGGACCGGCGCCGACAAGGTCGCCGAGGCGATGGTCGTCGCCTTACGGGCGTTCCTCGAGCAGCGCGGCGGCCGGCGAGACGTGTGGCGCATCGCAGACCTGCCGGACGCGTTCACGGCGATCCTCGCCGCGCTGGACGGTCCGCACGCCGACCCGGTCGACCCGCCGCGCGGCGGGCCGCCCCAGGTCGGCCCGCACCCGGACGGCTTCGTCGTCGCGGCGGCGCGGTTCGGCCGGCTCACCACCGAGCAGGCGCATGCCGTGGCGGCCCTGGCCGACGGGCCTGTGGTGGTGACCCCGTGGCGCACGATCGTCGTGCCTGGGCCGTCCAGGGTGGCGGCGCCCCGGCTGGCCGAGGTCGGGCTCGTCGTCGATCCGGCATCACCCTGGGTGGGGGTGACCGCCTGCACCGGCCGGCCCGGTTGCGGCAGCGCCCTGGCCGACGTGCGCGCCGACGCGGCGGCCGCCCTCACCGCCGCCGACCCGCCCGCCGCCGGTGCCCTGCCGCTGCACTGGGCCGGCTGTGACCGCTGCTGCGGCCGGCCGGCCGGCCCGGCCGCCGTCGCCGTGGCCACCAGCACCGGTTACCGTGTCGCGGGTCCCCGGGGGGATGATCATCACGGCCCGCTGCCCGAGCGGGTGGCACAGGCACGGAGAACACGATGAGTTACGACTACGTCCGCGACGGCGCGGAGATCTACCGCCGCTCGTTCGCCACCATCCGCGCCGAGGCCGACCTGTCCCGGTTCCCCGCCGACGTGTCCCGCGTGGTGGTCCGGATGATCCACGCCTGCGGCATGGTCGACCTGGTCGACGACGTCGACGCGCACCCCGAGGTGGTCGCCGCAGGCCACGCGGCGCTGACAGCGGGCGCGCCGGTGCTCTGCGACGCGGCGATGGTCGCCGCCGGGATCACCCGCAGCCGGCTGCCCGCCGACAACGACGTCCTCTGCACACTGCGCGACCCGGCGGTGCCGGACCTGGCCCGCAGTCTCGGCACCACCCGCAGTGCCGCCGCCATGCAGTTGTGGCGGGACCAGCTCGACGGCGCGGTGGTGGCGATCGGCAACGCCCCCACATCGCTGTTCCGGCTGCTCGAGATGATCGACGAGGGCGCCGGCCGACCGGCCGCCATCGTGGGGGTGCCCGTCGGGTTCATCGGCGCGGCCGAATCCAAGCAGGCCCTCGCCGCCCACCCGGCGGGGATCCCGTACCTGGTCGTGCACAGGCGTCGTGGCGGCAGCGCCGTCACCGCGGCGGCCGTGAACGGCATCGCGAGCGAGGTGGAGTGACGGTCAACTTCTCGGCCCTGAGGGACCGAGCTTGCTTGGTTCGTCGGGGTGGTTGACCAGCCCTAGGAACCTCTGAAAGGGAGGTGACTACGTTGTACACAGGTGTGCAGACCCACTCCGGGTGCTTCCTCAGCCCCGGACTCTGGAATCCGTGTCAGCAGACACGGCCCCGAGTAGCCACGAAACGGGACACGGACGCCGCAAGGCAGCCGGTGTGCGACATGGGCGAGGGGAGACCGGCGTGAGCCGGCGTCACCCGGAACCCGCTTCGGCGGGAACCGGAGCGGGCCGTGAGGCCCACACCCATCCGGTGGTGTTCGTTGTTGACCGGCACCATCGTCCGTTGCAGCCGTGTTCCCCGGCCCGCGCTCGGAAGCTGCTCGCCTCCGGACGGGCGGTGGTGCACCGGCACACCCCGTTCGTGATCCGGCTCAAAGACCGCGAGGTCGCCTCCTCGCAGGTGGACGGGGTGGAGATCGGCGTCGACCCGGGTTCGAAGTTCACCGGTATCGCCGTCTTCCGCGCCGACAACACAGTTCGGACCGGCCTGTTCGCGATCGAAGTCCGCCATCGGGGCGGGCAGATCCGTGACAAGCTGACCGCCCGCGCCGTGTTCCGGCGTGGTCGCCGGTCGCGGAACCTGCGCTACCGGGCACCCCGGTTCCTCAACCGCCGCAAGCCGGACGGGTGGTTGGCGCCGTCGCTGCGGCACCGGATCGACAACACCATGTCCTGGGTCGATCGGCTGCGCCGGTGGGCCCCCGTGACCGGCCTGCACGTGGAGCGGGTCGCGTTCGACACGCAACTGTTGCAGAACCCGAACATCGCCGGGGTCGAGTACCAGCACGGCACCCTGCACGGCTACGAGGTCCGTGAGTATCTGCTGGCAAAGTGGGGCCGCGAGTGCGCCTACTGCGGCGTGGCCGGGATGCCGCTGAACATCGACCACATCGTGCCGCGCTCGCGGGGCGGCTCGGACCGGGTGTCGAACCTGACCCTGGCCTGCGTCCCGTGCAACCAGGCAAAGGACGTCATGTCAGTCGACGTCTTCCTCGCGGACCGGCCCGCTGTGCTGGCCCGGATCCGACGCCAAGCGCAACTGCCGCTGCGAGACGCTGCGGCCGTGTCGGCAACCCGGCGGGCGCTGTGGCAAGCGCTGGCCGCCACCGGCCTGCCGGTGGAGGTAGCCACCGGCGGGCGCACCAAGTGGAACCGGCACCAGACCGGCGCGCCGAAAACCCACACCCTCGACGCCCTACACGTCGGGACCATCACCACCGTGAGGTCCTGCCCGGGGCGGGTACTGGTCGCCACCGCGACCAGCCGCGGCTCGTACGCCCGCACACGCTGCGACCGATACGGATTTCCCAGGCTGCGGATGCCAAGGAGTAAATCGGTGTACGGATTCCAAACCGGCGACCTGGTGCACGCTGTCGTACCCGCCGGCAAGAACAAGGGCCGGCACACTGGCCGGGTCGCTGTGCGAACCACCGGAAGCTTCAACATCCGCACCAGCCACGCCCTTGTGCAGGGCATCCATCACCGTCACGTCCGGCTGCTGCAACGCGCCGACGGATGGGCCTACACCCGAGAGGAGGAGCGGCGTTTCCTCCCGGCCCTGAACGGCCGGGTGTCCACGCCGCAACACCGATGACGCAGCCCGGCACACTCTATGGCGTCGGCGTCGGACCCGGCGACCCGGAACTGCTGACGGTCAAGGCCGCCCGGCTGATCGCCGACGCCGAGGTGATCGCCTACTACTCGGCTCGGCACGGCCGCAGCATCGCTCGTACCATCGCCGCCGGGCTGCTGCGCGAGCAGCAGCTTCACGAGCCGTTGGTCTACCCGGTCACCACTGAGGGCACCGATGACCCGGCCGGCTACGAGGGCGTCATCCGCCAGTTCTACGACGAGAGTGCCGAGCGGCTGGCCGCTCATCTCGCCGCCGGCCGCGACGTCGTGGTGCTCTGCGCCGGGGACCCGATGTTCTACGGCTCCTACATGTACCTGCACGAGCGCCTCGCCCACCGGTTCCCGGCCGAGGTGGTGCCCGGCGTCACGTCGGTCAGCGCCGCCTCCGCCGTCCTCGGCCGGCCCCTGGTCGAACGCGACGAGGTGCTGACCATCCTGCCCGGTACGCTGCCCGCCGAGGAACTCGCCCGGCGGCTCGCCGACACCGACGCCGCCGCCGTGCTCAAGTTGGGCCGGACCTTCGACAAGGTCCGCGCCGCCGTCGAGGACGCCGGCCGGCTGCCCGAGACGTGGTATGTGGAGCGGGCCACCTCGCAGCGCGGCCGGCAGGCCCCCCTTACCGAGGTGCCGGCTGACGAGGTGCCGTACTTCTCCCTGGCCCTGCTGCCCAGCCCGACCAGTGCCGCCGCCCGGGACGAGCCGCCGGCCCCGACCTCAGGGCGGGTGGGGGAAGTCGTGGTCGTCGGCCTCGGCCCGGCCGGGCCCCGGTGGCTGACCCCGGAGGTGGCGCGGGCGCTGCGTGAGGCCGAGCACCTGGTCGGTTACGGCCCCTACGTCGACCGCGTGCCGGTGCGCCCGGGCCAGCAGCGGCACACCTCAGGCAACCAGGTGGAGACCGATCGGGCCGCGCACGCGTTGGAACTCGCGCTCGCCGGCGCCCGGGTGGTGGTCGTCTCCTCCGGTGACCCTGGAGTTTTCGCGATGGCCAGCGCCGTCTACGAGGTGGCCACCGCGCACGCGCGGTTCGCGGATGTTCCCGTGCGGGTCCTGCCCGGCCTCACCGCGGCGCAGGCCGCGGCGAGCCGGATCGGCGCTCCGCTCGGTCACGACTTCGCGGTGTTGTCGCTGTCCGACCGGCTCAAGCCGTGGCCGGTCATCGAGGCCCGGCTCGCGGCGGCCGCGGCGGCCGACCTGGTCCTGGCGCTCTACAACCCGGCCTCGGCCAGCCGCCGCTGGCAGGTCGGTGTCGCCCGTGACGTGCTGGCGCGCCACCGCGAGGCGAAGACGCCCGTGGTGGTCGCCCGCGACGTCGGTCGTGCCGGTGAGACGATCACCGTCACCACGCTGGCCGATCTCGATCCGGAGACGGTGGACATGCGCTGCCTGCTCATCGTCGGCTCGTCCACGACCCGGGTCAGCACGAGGGGCGACGGGTCCACGGTGGTGTGGACTCCGCGTACCTATCCCGGCTGAGCCGGCACGGCGGACAGCCAGCGCATCGCCTCCTCGACCGTGGCAACCGGCGTCGAGGAGGCGACCGGTGCGGGCCGTTCGATCATCAGCACCGGCAGCTCGAGGCGGCGTGCGGCCGCGAGTTTCGCTTCCGTGAGCGGGCCTCCGCTGTCCTTGGTCACCAGCACGTCGATGCGGTGGGTACGCATCAGCTCCAGTTCGCCCTGGAGGGTGTAGGGGCCGCGACTGCGCAGCAGCCGGACATGGGCGGGGACCGGTTCCGCGGGCGCGTCGACGACCCGAGCGAGGATCCACAGCCCGGTCAGCGGCAGGAACGCTGAGATGCTCTGTCGGCCGGTGGTCAACAGCACCCGTCGCCCGAGCGCCGGCAGCATCCGCGCTGCGGCCTCGGCATCGGGTACCCGATGCCACCGGTCGCCCTGCTGGGCTGTCCAGCCCGGTCGTTCCAGCCGTAGATGGGCCACGCCAGCGGTGGCGGCGGCGTCGACCGCGGCGGCCCGCATCCGGGCCGCGTACGGGTGGGTCGCGTCCACGACGGCGTCAATGCGGTGCGTGGTGAGCCACCGCGCCAGGCCGCTGGCGCCGCCGAACCCGCCGATACGTACCTCACCCACCGGTAGGCGGGGATCGGCGACCCGCCCGGCCAGTGAGGAGATCACCCTGGTCGCTGGCTGGTCGACGAGCAGGGCGGCGAGGGCCCGTGCCTCGGCGGTGCCGCCGAGGATGAGCACCCGCCGCTCAGGAATTGAACCGGTGGTGGTGTGCCGGTCCGGGGATCGGCTGCACTCCGGCGAACCGTGCCCGGCGGGCGAGGATGCCTGCATGCCGTTGACCTCCGTCGGTGGTGGGGCAACCCCGGAATGGGCGAGTCCGAGCTGGCCATCGTGCCACGAGCGCAGAACGCCCGTGCCGACGAGGTCCGCTGCGGACCGGAGCTGCGCTGTGTGCAGACCGCCGCCGCGCTCTGCACGACCTCTCGACCGCACTGGCCGTTGGCTTGGCGCCCCTGCCCGGCACCGTACGGACGCTCGTCGCGGTCACCCACCTGGGATCCGTGCCCTGATCGTGAACGTGATAGGCGCCCCACCTGCCTCGTTCTGGCGGATCGACATCGCGCCGCTCACCGCGACCGTCCTGAGCGGCGGATCCGGGCGCTGGACGGTGCGGATGAGGCAGGTCCGCTGGCGTGCCAGTAGTGGCTTTGTACGCCGCTCCCCCGGTTCCTGATCGAGCCGATGGCTGCACATTCACGAGTCGCGTGGGCGTCTGCCGTCAACCGGCATGCCATCGCGCAGGTGCTCGTCGGTGATACGGACGGCGAGGTCGGCCTCGACGTGTTCGTACCAGGTGTCGTCGGGATACACGGCCACGAGCGGGCCGAGGTTGCACGGGAACAGGCAGCCGGTGGCGGTGACCAGGACGTCGTCGTCGCCGAGGCCGTGCTCCTTCAGGCGTTTGCCGAGGGTGGCGGCGACGTGGTCGGCGCCGTATGCGGTGCAGCGGGGCCCGCGGCAGACCAGCACGTGCCGGCGGTGGTGGGTGATCTGTGACCAGGCCGGGCTGCGGAACGGTCCGGGGTTGCCGTCGAGCGTGGTGTGCTCGCCGGTGATGGCATCGCTGACCGCCGTGACCAGTGCGGGCTGCGCCGCCAGCGGCGCGGCGACGAGAATTCGTGTCTGCCGGTCCCGGGTGGTGCGCCAGTGGGCGACGGCACGGCGGATCCAGGTGTCGAGGTATCGGTCGGGCGGTACGTGCGTGGCCACGAGCAGGACTTCGCCATGTTCCGGTACGGCATCGAGGGCTGTGTGCAGGGACGGCTCGGCGCCGTCGAGAAAACATGCCCGCACCGGTACGCCTGTGGCCTCGGCGGCAGCCGCGGCGAGGCGGTGGATCGCGTCGTGGCCGCCGTGGTGGGTCGCCCCGCGTGAGACGAGCAGGACGTTCATGCTGCCGGTGCCCGGTAGGTGATGACCGGGCGCCCGTCGTGCACGGTGACGTCGGCGTCCACGGCGTACACGTCGGCGAGCAGCGCGGGTGTCAGCACGCGGACAGGCGGTCCGGAGGCGACGACCCGGCCGTGGTGCAGCACCACCACGAGGTCGCAGAACATCGCGGCCAGGTTGAGGTCGTGCAGGGCGGCGAGGGTGGTGACGCCGCTGCGGCGGACCAGGTGCAGCAGCTCCAGCTGGTGGCCGATGTCGAGGTGGTTGGTGGGCTCGTCGAGCAGTAGCAGTTGCGGCTCCTGGGCCAGGGCCCGGGCGAGCTGCACCCGTTGGCGTTCCCCGCCGGACAGCGTCTGCCACTTGCGGTGGGCGTACTTGGTCATGTCGACGCGTTCGAGGGCGTCGGCCGCGGCCGCTCGATCGGTGTCGCTGTCGGACCAGCGGGACCGGCGGTGCGGGGTGCGGCCGAGCAGCACCACGTCGAGCGCGGTCAGGTCGAGGTCGGTCTCGGCGTACTGGGCGAGCAGGGCCATCCGCCGCGCCGCGGCGGCCCGCGGCAGCCCGGCCACCTCGTCGCCGGCGATGGTCACGGTCCCGGACCCGGGGGCGATCAAGCCGGCGACAACCCGCAGCAGCGTGGTCTTGCCGGACCCGTTCGGACCGAGCAGGCCGACCAGGCTGCCGCGCGGCGCCGAGCAGGTCACGCCGTCGAGGAGGCGAGCGGCCGGCACGGACCACGAAACATCACGGATGTCGAGCATCAACCGTTCCCCTCCCGTCGACGCAGCAGGACCACGAACGCGGGCACACCGAGCAGGGCGGTCAGCACGCCCACCGGCAGCTCACGGGGTTCGAACAGGGTCCTGGCGGCGGTGTCCACCCAGATCAGGAAGATCGCTCCGGCAAGGACGACGACCGGCAGCAGCCGCCGGTGATCGGGGCCGGTGAACCGCCGTGCGGCGTGCGGCAGCATCAGCCCCACGAAACCGATCGCGCCGCTGATCGCGACCAGCACGGCGGTCAGCAGCGCCGTGGTGACCAGCAGCAGCCACCGGACAAGCCCGATGTCGACGCCGAGGGCGGCGGCGGCCTCCTCGCCGAACGCGAACGCGTTGAGCGCCCGGGCAAACCAGAGGATCACGGCGAACACCGCCGCGAACGCCGGCATCGCCCACCCGAGTGCGGCCCAGTCGGCGCGGGCGAGCGAGCCGGACAGCCAGAAGGTGATGCTGTGGGTCGCGTGCGGATCGGCCGCCCAGATGATCACGAACGAGGTCAGCGCGGCGCACAGCTGCGCGATGGCGACGCCGGCCAGCACCACCCGGGTCGGCCGCAGGACCGCCCGTCGGCCGGCGGCAGCGACCACGACGGCGAACGCGGCGAGCGCCCCCGCGAATGCGCCCCCGGTGAGCGCCGCAGTGCCCGCACCGAGGCCGAGGACCAGAACGGCGACGGCGCCCAGCGACGCCCCGGAGGAGACGCCCAGCAGGTACGGGTCGGCGAGCGGGTTGCGGGTGACGGTCTGCATGACCGCCCCGGAGGCGGCGAGCCCGGCGCCGACCACCGCGGCGCCCAGCACCCTCGGCAGCCGCAGCTCCCACACGATGTGGTCGCGCAGCAGCGGCACGTCGGCGCTCGTCAGGCCGAGATGGTCGGTGATGACGAGCCACACGGTGCCCAGGGACAGGTCCGCCGGCCCCACGGTCACGGCCGCAGTCACCGACAGCAACAGGCAACCCGCGAGCACGACCACCACGGTCACCATGCGCACCGCCCGGACCGGCCGCGCCGGGGTCTGCGCCGGCTGGGCGGTAGCGGTGGTCAGTTGCCCACCCCGCCGACACCCCGGGCCAGGGCCTCCACGGCGAGCACGTTCCGCACGCCCGCGGAGGTGGAGGAGAAGTCCAGGACGACGTACCGCTTGTCCTTCACGGCGGGCAGGTCTTTGAGCGTCGCGTGCTTTTCGAGGAACGCCTGCTTGGCGGCGGCGGGATCCCAGCTCGCGTCGATGAGCACGATGACGTTCGGGTTACGCTCGACGACGGTCTCCCAGCTGGTGTCGGCCCAACTGCCGTTCAGGTCGGCGAAGATGTTGGTGACCCCGGCCGCGGACATGATCATGGCCGGGCTGCCGCAGCAGGCGCCGGCACTGGGCGCGTCGGTGCCGGCGTCCCACCACAGCACACGCGTGCCCTTCGCGCCCGCTGACACTTTCGCGATGCGCTCCTGCTGGTCGGCGATCAGCGTCTCGGCCCGCTCCCCTACGCCGAAGATCCCGGCGATGTCACGGATCTCGGCGAACACGTCATCCATCGTCAGCTTCGCCGGTCGCGTGTCTTTCGGGCAGCCGGCGGCGGAGATGTACGTGGCCACGCCCAGCTTCTGCCACTCGGCGCGGTCGCCGACCCCCTCGTCGCTGAACGCACTTGCGAAGGAGGCGTAGACAAAATCCGGCGCGGTGTCGAGCAGCTTCTCCTTCGACGGGTACTCCTTGGCCAGTACCGGCACCTTCGCGTACGCGGCGGTGTACTCGGGCAGCACCTGGTCGTCGAGGTAGGCGGTGCTGGCCATCCGGTCCTGCAACCCGAGCGCCAGCATGATCTCGGTGGCAGACTGGTTCAGCGTCACCGCCCGCGCCGGGGGCTTTGTGATCGTGACCGGTGTGCCGCAGTTGGTGAGTGCGACCGGCCCGGCCGCGGCGGGCGCCGTGGTGGCCGGCTTGTTGTCGCCGGTCGCGGCGCAGCCGCTGATCAGGGCGAGCAGGACGGACAGCGGCGCAGCAACGCGCCAGGACACCGGGGACCGCATGGCGGGACCACCTTCCAGCACCTCGTGGACGGGTCGTGCAGGTGCCGTGGCCGGTCTCCTGGCTGACGGGTGGTGCGCCGGCGGCCGGCCTTCCCAGGCATTGCGCCCAGTGACCTTTTCGGTGGCCTCCAGCATCCCGATCACAGTGGCGAGGGCCGCACCGGTCTCACACCGGCTTCCCGAACACCACGGCCAGGACACCCTAACCAAACCACACGGTGTCGTCACCGTGGCCTAGGTCATGGTCGGAGACCGCGTTGGTTCACCGTGTTCGCTCGCGTGAAGTGTCGTCGATCAGCCACGCACGACGCGCTCCAACGGCTCAGCGAAGTCGCTCGACCGGTGACCGGTCTGCTGTACTCGCTGCTGAACCGGCCCCGCAGCTACTCTCACTCCAACACACCGGTGTCGCGACGATCGGTTGAATCCGAAACTACACATCGTTCCGCGGTTCAGAACGCTTACAGGACAACGCGATCCTGCCCTCCATGGGCTCCGTCGGCGACTCGTTCGACAACGCACCCATGGAAAACCTCTGGTCTACGCTGAAGATCGAACTCGTCTACCGCACGAGCTGGCGCAACCGCGACGAGGCCGAAAACACGATCTTCGCCTGCATCGA
Organism: Micromonospora sp. NPDC007271; assembly: GCF_040634005.1. Taxonomy (NCBI): domain Bacteria; kingdom Bacillati; phylum Actinomycetota; class Actinomycetes; order Micromonosporales; family Micromonosporaceae; genus Micromonospora; species Micromonospora sp. NPDC007271. Next base: position 2,013 of record NZ_JBEYER010000063.1, on the reverse strand, counting down.
CGGCTGGTACAACACCCGCCGCGTCCAGACGGAACTCGGGTACCTCAGCCCCGACGAGTACGAGGCCGCCTCGCGCACCCGTCAACACGACCCAGCCGAGCCAACTATCGCCACCCCTGCTCCAGCCGGCAGCAGGTAACCACCGCTCCATCAAAGCGGGGGAACTTAACCCGCCCGACCAAGCTCAGCCAGCCCTTCACCCGCTGGTCCATCCGCAAACTGCTCGCCTACCTGCGCAAGGTGCACGGTCGGGTGATCCGCATCGGCCGCGAGGCCCTGCGCTAACCCCGGACCCAGTGGCGCCCGCAGGAGCGCGCGCACAACCGACAGATGCGTCACAAGTGCGCGTTTTACGCGTTCGGGTCCCAGTCTGCGAGCTGCTCCATCGGCTCGGTGTCGCCGGTGGTCTCCAGGCCGTCGAGCGGGACGCGCTCGTAGAAGTAGAGGACCAGTTCGCTCGCTGCGCCTCGCATCGTCATGTCGCCCGGCTCCGCGTCGGCGGCGAGGTCGTCGCAGCGGACGCCGTCGGCGTTGAGGGTCAGGCGCCAGGAGCGGCCCTCGGTCGTGTGCAGGTCGATGGTCGCCGGCTTGAACGGCCAGGGGACGGTCGTCGCCGAGACGGTCGTCAGGAACTCGTCGACGCCCTCGACCGCGACGTCCGTCGGCAGCGGCTGTGCGGCCCCCTGGGTGAGCTGGGCGTCGTAGGTGTGGACGGCGATCTCCTGGATCTGGTGCCGGGCCACGGCTCCGCTGGTCTCCGGGGCCTGCGAGCGGCCCCACCAGGTCCAGCAGCCGCGGTCCGGGCCGGCCTCGCGAATCGCGTCGAGCATGAGCTCGGTCGACTCGGCGAGCCAGGCGTCCAGGGCTTCGCGGTCGCGGGGCGCGGTCGGGGCGCCCTTCGGGTCCGTCCTCGCCGGGGGCTCAGCGCCCGGGCCCGCCGCGATGATGGCGGCCTGGCGGCGGCGGCCGTCGCCGAGGTGCTGCGCCAGTTCGCGCAGCGTCCAGTCCGGGCAGGTCGGGACCTGGACGTCAAGGTCGGGGGCGGACGCGATCGCGGCGCGGAACGCGGCCGAGCGGTCGTCGATCAGCCGCAGGACCTCGGGGAACTCCAAAATGTTTTGCACCTCGGTTGTGTATCACTGCGCTCCGGCCGCCGGGTAGCGAATTTGTCGGACGAACGCGTCGACAGCCGGGCGGAGCGCCGGCGCCGAAGCCGTCCTGAAACTCCGCGCGCTGCTCGCCAACGGCGACTTCGACCGCTACTGGACCTACCATCTGGGCCAAGAGCGGGGTGGCGGGCCTCGCGTGAAGCTGACCGTGGTCCGCTTACCAGCCCCGTGGTTAGTCGATTCTAGGCGGGGTACGCACCGGAGACGCGTGTGCAGGCCCGTTGAGCGTTCTTGCCCACCTTCGGAGAGGAAGAACGGTGTCACACGAGTACCGCAAGAGCCCCGAGGCAGTTTCTCGGCTGTCGCCGGAGCAGTACCGAGTCACCCAGGAAGCGGGGACGGAGCCAGCCTTCAACAACGCCTACTGGGACAACGAGGAGCCGGGGCTCTACGTCGACGTCGTGTCCGGCGAACCGCTTTTCGCTTCCGTCGATAAGTACGACAGCGGCACCGGCTGGCCGACCTTCACCAGGCCGATCGAATCGGAGAACGTGGTCGAGGTTCGAGAGTCGGGCCACGGCACGTTCGGCACCGAGGTCCGGTCGGCGCACGGGGACAGCCACGTGGGCCACGTGTTCGACGACGGTCCCCCGGAAACTGGCGGACTGCGTTACTGCATGAACTCGGCGGCGCTTCGGTTCATCCCACGTGACGACCTCGAGCGTGAAGGCTACGGCGAGTACCGCAAAGTTTTCGAGCGCCCGGACGGGGAACATCGATGACCGAGACGACTGAGAAGGCGATCCTGGCCGCAGGGCGATTGCATAGTCGGCCAGCGGGCTGTTGACCAGGAGTTTCGAGACGTTTTCGGCCTCTATGGAGGCGAAAGAAACGGGTGAGGCCG
>NZ_JBEYER010000062.1:0-44494 GCF_040634005.1 Micromonospora sp. NPDC007271 | reverse complement strand
CTCCAGTCAAGCCCGCGCTGCCGTACAGCCCAGACTTCGGACTCAATCATCTAGGGGATAAGCCCACAGATTCGAGGCCCAGCCGCTGTTGACAAAGGGGTTTGCGGTGCCGGCGGTCAGGGCACCTGGCGCGTGACCGGTCATCAACTAGGCATCACAAAGGACGGGGGATAATGGACGGATCTGTCAGGGCAGGGTTGGCGATGACGCTCGCCGTAGTGGCGGGAATGGCGATGCCGGTGCGGGCTGGGGCTGCGAGTGGAGGGACGTTCGCGCCCGCGCAGTATCTCGCCACGGGGTCGACTGGGACCAACGCAGTAGAGGTCGCCGACGTCACCGGTGACGGGCGGTTTGACATCGTCGTCGGCGTCGATGCCGTCGACAACACGCAGACGAGTTCCGTGTTGGTCTTCGCCCAGCAAGCCGACCACAGCTACGGCGCTCCCACGAGGATCATCGGACACGGCGGCTACAACAGCGACGTACGACTTGCGGTCGCCGACATCGATGGCGACGGTCGTACGGACGTGGCGATGTCGTCGTCCGCAGGCGTCGATGTGCTGTTCCAGCGGAGCGGGCGCCTCGCCGCGCCGGTGCTGGTTCCCGGTAGCGCCGGCGACGTCGCGATCGAGGATCTGACCGGGGACGGACGGCCGGACCTGGTCGTCGGCGCGCGGCAGGGCGAGGTGAGGGTCTACGCGCAGACCGCGACGCACGCCTTCCCGGCGTACACGACGGTCACCGGGCCGTTCACCGCGGGCGTACCGGTGAACCAGGTATTCGCGGCGGACCTGAACGGAGATGCTCGGATCGACGTCGCGCAGTTCTACGGCCACGGCACGTGGGTGCGGCTGCGCCGCGCGGATGGTTCCTATGGGCCGGCGACGACCTACCGGACGCCGGCGGACGGTAACGGCTACCGTCGTCCCGGCCTCGGCGCGGCGGTCGGTGATGTGACCGGCGACGGCCGGGTCGACCTGGTGACCAGCATCGACGGCAACAAGCCGAACGCCGCCGTTCAGGTGTTCGCGCAGGGCACGGGTGGGCTCGCCACCGCGCCGAACACGTATCCCGCCTACGACTGCGCCGCAGGTCTCGTCGTCGGCGACCTGACCGGCGACGGTCGCGAGGACCTGGTTGTAGCGCACAACAGTTGGCTCACGGTGAGCGCCTATTTGCAGCGGTCGACCGGAACGCTCGGCGGGTACACGACGAACCGCGTCGACGGGGTTGGACCCCAGGCGGACGCACTGGCCATCGGGGACGTCACCGGGGACGGGAAGCCAGACGTCGTTGCCGTCGCGTACGACAAGGTGGCCATCCTGCGGCAGCTCTGACACTCGCCGCCTGTGGACCACATACCCGGTGTCCGTACCGGGAAGGATGGTAACAGTAATCCCGGTGTAGACGCATATATGACGGATGCGCTGCGCGCATCCACGGCGCGGCAGGGGTGGGACACCCACCCCCTCCCCGGCCCCCCGGGAGGAGTCTCGCCCCTGCCGCCCGAGCAATGCGCCAGGCCGACTGTGACGCTCAGACGGCTCGCTCAGCCCATGGTGGTGCCGTGTCCTGTCAGACGGACAGGACGAGGTGGACGGCGGACCGCTCTAGCGAACGTCACCGCCGTGGCCGGTCGGCCGGCTGGTCGACTGCGCCAGGTACCACCGGATGCGGTGCCCCTCGTTCCGTGAGCGCGGCCTGCTCGTTAGGCAGGTGGCTGCGGGCGGGAGCGGGTTGGGAGCAGCCGGGCGTACTCAAGGGCATCAACTGGTCGCCTCGCCGTACCTGGGGTCGTCGTTCTCGCAGGTCTGGCCCATGCGTCATCGTGGATCGGGTGGTGACCTCGTCTGGTAGGCGGTCGGACAGATGTGGTCGCGGTAGTTGCTGATCGATGACACCGGTGGCGGGTGCGGATTCGGTGGTAGTGATAGCGGATCGACATTCTGTCGCCTACCCGGCTGCCAGCCGCGGCACCCTGGGAAGACCCTGCTAGGTACAGACCAGGGGGGATGAGCATGCCAGGTGACGAGACGGTGCAGGCTTCGGAGGTCGGCCTGTTCGACAATGAGGACGTCGACGTCGGCGAAGAGGCGCCCGACGACGATGACTTCACCGATGACGAACTGGCGGCGATCATGGCCAGCCAAGCCGAGTCCGATACCGCAGATCCGGACGCCGAGGTGAGCTGACGTGGCCAAGCTGTTGCAGATCGGGATCGTCTATCCAAACGAGATGCGTTCCGGGATTGGGCACGTGGCGTGCACGCTCGGTGGCGTGAACTACGAGAGCCGCGGCGGCCGTGGCTGTCTGAAGGGCTCCGCCGCGCGCGGGGCCGCCCACCCGCTGTTCAAGCATCGTTTCCACCGGGTCCTGACCGACGCGCAGGCCAAGGCCGCAAAAGAGTGGGCGGACCGCTGCATTGGCCTGACCTACGTGTGGGCGGCGGTGCCGGTGCTGGCCCCGCCGCCGAAGAAGGGTGGGGACTGCTCCGGCTTCATGTCCGGGATCTTGTGCGCGGCCGAAGGCAAACCGATCACTCGGCGGTTCTCGACGGGAATCTGGAAGGCCCACTTCAAGGCCCTCGGGTTTGCTGAGGGGCTCGGCAGCGGCCTCCTGGGCGCCGCGGCGATCGGGGTCGCGGACCGGCCCTACCCGGGCACGCCGGTCGGGTTGAACAGCCCGAAGAAGGATCACGTGAAGTGGATCCAAGCTCGGTTGAACTTCGCCGCGGGTAACAGGCATGCCGTGTTGGGTGGTAAGCCGCTGGCGGTCGACGGCGACTTCGGCCCAAAGACGCAGAAGGTGGTCGTCGCGTTCCAGAAGCGCCACGGCCTGCAGGGCTTGGGCATGTGCGGGCCGAAGACCTGGCCACTGCTCAACGCCATCCGGTAGGCGCACCCGACCCGGCGGGGGAAACGGGCCGCATCAACCAGGATCGGCAGCTCCCCGCTCGGCGATTGGATGCTGACCCTCGACCCGACCGCAGGCGCGCTCCTGGACGCCGGGACCGTGGCCGACGTGCTGTTCGTCGTCGGCCGGTCCGGCGACCCGGCGCGGCCGCGCTGACCCCACCCACGAGGACCGAGGAAGAGCCGGCATGACTGAGATCAGCGTCCCCAAGGGCGGCGGCGCTCTCACCGGCATCGGTGAGACCTTCCAGCCCGACCTGCACACCGGAACGGGCAACCTTACTGTCCCGGTCCCGTTGCCACCGGGGCGGGGTCCCCTGACCCCGACGCTGGCCCTGAGTTACTCGTCCGGTTCCGGCAACGGCCCACTGGGCCTCGGCTGGACGCTCACCGCCCCGCGGATCTCCCGGCGCACTGACCGTGGCGTGCCCTCGTACGACGACGACGCAGACGTCTTCGTCCTCTCCGGCGCGGAGGAACTGGTGCCAGTGCCGCTCGGCACGGGGGTGCCGGCAGACCTCCCGGCCGATGCCGTGGTGATGCGTTACCGCCCCCGTACCGAGGCCGGGTTCGCCCGTATCCTCCACGTCGTCGGACCTGGCCAGGACTACTGGGAGGTGTGGGCGCGGACCGGCTTGCGCAGCCGGTACGGGACCCCCCGGCCGCCCGACGCGCCTGCGGACTGGACCGACCCGGCGGCCGTCCGGACACCGGAGGGACGTGTCTTCAGTTGGCTGCTGAGCAGCACGACCGATCAGTTCGGCAACTCCATCCGTTACGGATACCGCGGCGACGGCGGTGCCCAGCGCTACCTCCACACGGTTTCCTACGCGGACTTCGGCAACACGGCCGCGCCGTCGTACGCAGTCACCGTTCGGATCGCCTACAGCGACGCGACCTCACCGCGCCCCGACCCGTTCAGCGACCGCCGGCCGGGCTTCGAGCTGCGGACGACTCTGCGGGTGCGGCAAATCAGTGTCTCGACGATCGGCGACGGCGGTGCGCCCCCGACCGTGGTCGACCTGCGCTATGTTGACGAGGGCCCGGGACCCGCTCCGGCCAGCGGGCTGTCTCTGCTGGCCTCCATCCAGGTCACCGGCCAGGACGCCACCACGGGCCGGACCGAGTCGCTGCCGCCCCTGGAGCTGGACTACCGGCCCTGGGACCCAGCCGCCCGCCGTTTTCGACGGCTCCCGGCCACCCTCCCGCCGGTGCCGCTCGGTCCCGGCCTGGAGCTCGTTGACCTGTTCGGCGACGGGCTGCCCTCGATCCTGCAGCTCAACGGCAGCGCCCGGTACTGGCGCAACCGCGGCGGCGGCCGCTTCGACGCCGCGCGACCGCTCCGGTCGACGCCCAGCGGCGCCACCCTGGGCACGCCTGGCGTGGCCCTGGCCGACATCGACGCCGACGGGCGCCCGGAACTCACCATCACCGCCGGCGACCGCACGACGGTCTGGCCGCTGGCAACCCCCGCGCCCGGGTCGGACCAGGCCGGCTTCGTCACCCGGCCGCGGGTCACCCGCTCGGTGTCGGGCGTCGAGCCCGGGAGCCCGCAGGTGCGGCTGATCGACCTCGATGGCGACCACGTGCCCGACCTCCTGCTCGCCGGAGCCGCCCCGCTGCTCGCCTGCGGCGACGGCCGCGGGGGCTTCGGCCGGCTCCGCCGGGTGCAGGGGAGGCCGCCGCTCGCCGACCTCACCGACCCCCACGTGCAGCTTGCCGACATGACCGGCGACGGGCTGACCGACGTGGTGGAGGTGTACGACGGCGCGGTGCGCTACTGGCCGGGCCTCGGCCGCGGACGGTTCGGGCCGCCCGTGCGCATGACCGACGCCCCCCGCCTCCGCGACGCCGGGGCCGACGCCGCCCTCAGGTTCGACCCGCGTCGGCTCCTGCTCGGCGACGTGACCGGCGACGGCGCTGCCGATGTGGTCTACGTCGGGGACGGGTCGGTGACCGTGTGGGTCAACCGGTCGGGCAACGGGTTCGCGCCGCCGGTGGTCGTGCGGGGGACCCCACCAGTCGATGGGCGCAGCGCCGTGCGGCTGGCCGACGTCGACGGCATCGGCGTCAGCGGCGTGCTGTGGAGCGGCCTCGGCCGAATGGGGGAGTGGGCCTTCCTCGACCTCACCGGCGGCTCCAAACCCCACCTGCTCATCGAGATCGACAACCACCGCGGCGCCGTGACCAAGCTGACCTGGTCGACGTCGACCGCCTACGCCTCCGCGGCCCGGGCTGCCGGCCGGCCCTGGCGAACGCCGCTGCCCTTCCCGGTGCACGTCGTCGCGAGCAGCCGCACCCTGGACCGGTTCGCGCAGACGGTGCTCACCACCGGTTTCCGCTACGCCGACGGGTACTGGGACCCAGTTGACCGGGAGTTCCGCGGCTTCGGCCGGGTCGAGCAGACCGACACGCTCACCGCCGCGCAACCCGCCGCCCCGACGCCGGCCCTGCTCACCCCGCTCGACCCACTGACGCCCGCCGCCCCGGTACCGGCCGGGTTCGACCCCGCCACGCAGGGCAACATGCTGCGCAACTGGAGCCTGGACACCGCACGGGGCAGCGGTCCCACGACGCTCACCACAACGCAAGCGCAGCCACAGCGCTCCGGTGACACCGCCGCGGCGGAGTGGACCGCCGTCAACACGACCGCGGCGACGACCCTGACCGAGTTGGTCGTCAGCGACCTGCCGCAGGGGCGGGGCGGCCGGATGCTGCACGTCATAACCGACGGGGCCGGCTGCGGGGTCGCCCAGCCGTTCCTGCCAGCCGGCACCGGGCCTGAGCGGGTCGTGGCCTCGGTTTGGGTGCGGGTCGTACGCGGCGCGGTACGGATCGGCACGGGGGACGGCGCCGACGTCGCCGTCGACGCCACCACTACCGCCGGTCCCGGCGGTTGGGTGCTCGTCCGTGCCGGCAACGGGCGCGGACCGGCCAACCGGCTCGTCGTCGCCGCGGACGGTACCGGTGGCGCCGAGTTCTTCCTCGACCACGCCTGGGTGCGCGCCGACGATGTTCCGGCCGAGCCGGTGGGCACCCCGCCGGTGCGGACGGTGACCTGGTTCGCGATGGGCCCGGTCGGGCCCACGACCGTCGAGTGGACGGCGGTCGACCCGAGCACCGAGTACTGGACCGAGGACCTCCCGCTGCGCACGCCGGTCGACCTCAGCGCACTGCCGGCCGGCACGCCGCGGCCGGTGCTGCGCGAGGCCGTGCGCGCGCTCCGCGGGCGGGTCCTCCGGACAGAGGTGTACGTCGACGACGGGGATCCTGTCCGCGGCAGCCGACCCCATGACGTGCACGACGCGGCCTTCGACGTCGTCCCGGTGCTCGACGGCCGAGAGGTCACCGACCCCACGTGGCTGGTTCACCCCGTGGTGACCGTGCTCGACGTCCACTCGCGCCAGGCGACGTGGGACCGCGGCGAGGAGCCGATGGTCCGAGTCACCGGCTCGGGCGGCCATGACGAGTACGGGCGGCCGCGCGTCACCGTCGCGCTCGGGGTCGCCCGCGGCCGCGACCCGCGCGGGCCCGGCGCTGCCTGCCTCGGCACGGTCACCGTCACCGGCCCCGCCAGCCGCGACGACGCGACGCTGTACCTGCTCGACCGGGTGGCCCGCACCGCCCGGTACGAGATCGCCGACCCGGGCACCGGCCCGGTCCTCGATCTGGTCGCCGCCCTGCTCACCACACCCGAGAGCGGTGCCCTGCGCGGGCTCGAGCTCACGTGGTACGACGGCCCGGCGTTCACCGGCCTTCCCTACGGGCAGCTCGGGAGGCACGGCCTGCCCACCCGGGTCGAGCAGCTGGTGCTCACTCCGGAGCGGCTGGCCCGTGTCGCGGCCCCCGTCGTGCCCGGTGGCAGCAGCGGCACCGTCCCGCCCTACCTGGCGGCTGACGGCAGCCCCTCGACGGTCGTCGCGTGGCCAGCAGAGTACCCCGCTGCCTTCCGCGACGTGGTCGTGCAGGCTCCGGCCGAGCGCGGTGACCACCTCGGGCTCGTCTGGCACGACGCGGCCGGGCCGATGGCGGCCGGCTGGTACGCGCCGAGCAGCCGCAGCTGCTACGACGTCCACACCCCTGTCGCCGGCAGGTCGCCTCGGGGGCTGCCGCTGGTTACCCGGGACTCCTTCGGTGGCGAGACGACGACCACCTGGGACGCCTACGACCTGCTGCCCGCCAGCACCACCAACGCGGTCGGTCTGACGACGTCGGTGAGCAACGACTACCGGGTGTTCAAGCCCGCGCTGATCACCGATCCCAACGGTAACCGGACTGCGATCGGCTACACACCCCTGGGCATGCCTGCCTGGACTGCCCGCCTGGGGAAGGCGGGCGGCTCCGACGGCGACACCATCGAGCAGCCGACGGTGAGGTACGAGTACGACCTCGGCGCCTACGACCGGTCGACCGCCGCAGGGGGAACCCCGCAGCCCATGAGCGTGACAACGGTGCGCCGCGTGGACCACCGGTGGGCCGTGGTTGATCGCGAGAACGCCCGCCGCGCGCAAGCCGGGCTCCCAGCGCTGACCGCCGACGAGGTCGCCGCCCTCGCGGCGACGGAGGAGCAGGACCACCCGGAGCGCTTCGTGCGCGCCGTCGAGTTCACCGACGGCCTCGGCCGCCTGCTGCAGACCCGCAGACAGGCCGACGAGCTCGCCGTCTCCGATGTCGGACTGCGCGGCGATCTGTCTGCGGCCGCGCGCACCGTCACCGCCGATCCGGCCCTGGATGGACCGCCGGTCGTGGTCAGCGGCTGGACGCGCTACGACGACAAGGGCCGCGCCGTCGTCGTCTTCGAGCCGTTCCGCGACACCGGTTGGGCCTACTCACCACCCACAGCTGACCAGCTGGCGAGGCTCGCCGCGGTCCGGCAGCACCACGACGCCCAGGGCCGGCCGACGGTGACCGTGGCACCGGACGGCAGCCGCACCCAGGTGGTTTACGGCCGGCCCGCCGACCCGGCAGACCCCCTGACCGCTGCCCCCACCCCGTGGGAGACGTGGACCTACGACGCCGACGACTCCGCCGGTCGCACCCACCCCACGGAGTCCCTGGACACGGCCGCCCGGTGGAACACGCCGAGCAGCGTGGAGTACGACGCCCTCGGCCGCACCGTGCGGACGGTGAAGCGGGGACTGGCACAGGACGTGGTCACCACCTCGGAGTACGACGTCGACGGCCGACTGCTGTCAGTCACCGACGCACTCGGCCGGCTCAGCTCTGCGACCGTGTACGACCTGGCGGGCCGCGCGTGCGCCCGCTGGGACCTGAACGCCGGTACCACCAGAACCGTGTACGACGCCGCCGGGGGCATCGCCGAGCGGCGCGACGACAAGGGGGCGCTCACGCTCACCGGCTACGACCGGGCCCATCGGACCGTGGCCGGGTGGATGGCCGACCGTGCCGGACAAGCCGCCAGCCTACGGCTGGTCACCGGCTACGGTGACGACCCCCAGAGGAGCGGCCTCACGCCGGAACAGGCGCGAGCGGTCAACGCCCTCGGCCGGGTGGTCGTCGAGTACGACGAGGCCGGCCGAAACCGCACGGAGTCCTACGACCTGGACGGCAACCCCACCTCGACCGTCCGCCGCGTGCTCCGGCCGGACCTCCTGCTCTCGGGCCTGCCCGGCCCGGGTGCGTGGGCCGGCACCGCCTACGCCGTGGACTGGCAGCCGGGCGTCGGTCAGACGGTCGCCGACCGGGCGGCCACGCTGCTGGACGGCACGGACTACGCGGTCGGCGGGATGTTCGATGCGCTTGGCCGGCGGATCGCCACCATGGCGCCCACCGACGTCACCGGGCAACGGGCGCGGATCGCCTTCGCCTACGGCCGCGGGGGCGGCGTCACCAGGGTCACCGTCGACGGGATCGCTCACCTGCAGCAGGTCGCCTACGACGCCCAGGGGCGGCGCACCATTGCCCACCTAGGCAACGGGGTGCTGCTCCGCTACCGCTACGACGTGCGGAGCCGGCAGCTGAGGCAGGTGCGAGCCGAACACGCGACCGTCACCGGTGCCACCTGGACATGCGACGGCCCGGTGCTGCAGGACCACACCCTCCGATACGACCTGATGGGCCGCCTGGTCACCCTCGCCGACCGCACGCCGGGGTGCGGCATTGCGCCCACGCCCGACCGCCTGGACCGGCAGTTCAGCCACGACGCGCTCGGCCGGCTGGTCTCCGCGACCGGCCGCGAAACCGACCGGGCGCCCGACCGGCCGTGGCTCGACGTGCCGAGGAGCACCGACCTAACGACTGCGCGGGCCTACACCGAGCAGTACGCCTACGACGCGGTGGCCAACGTGCTGGAACTACGGCACGCGACCGACACCAGCGGCACGGGTGCGTACACGCGGACCTTCACGTCGGCGCCGGACAGCGACCGGCTGGCGTCGGTGCAGATCGGGTCGTGGAGCGCCGGCTATGCGTACGACGCCTCCGGGAACCTGCTGACCGAGGCCGACAACAGGTTCCTGGAGTGGGATGCCGGTAACCGGCTGGCGACCTTCCGCGACCAGGCTGGCAGCGCTCAGCCGAGCGTCTACGCCCAGTACCGGTACGACACGACGGGGGAGCGCGTGCTCAAGATCGTGCGCCGCAGCAGCGGCCCCGACCTGGTCACCGTGACCATCGGAGGCTTCGAACGCGTCCTGCGCGGCACGGTGGGAGGGACCCTGACCCCGTTCGACGAGTTGCACCTCACCGACCGGGACCAGCCCGTCGTGTCCATCCGGCGCGGCGCAGCGCTGCCGGACGACCCGCTGGACGGCCACCCGGTCCGCTATGCCCTCACCGACCGGCTCGGCAGCGTCACCAGGACCCTGGCGGCCGACGGCAGCGCGCTCAACCGCGAGGAGTACACGCCCTACGGGGAGACGTCATTCGGAAGCTACGCCCGCAAACGCTTCCGATTCACGGGCAAGGAGCGCGACGAGGAGAGCGGCCTGGCCCACCACCGCGCCCGCTCCTACGCGCCCTGGCTGGCGCGCTGGATGAGCGTGGACCCCGAGGTGGCCACGACGCGGGCGCCCTACGGTTACGCCGACGCCACGCCGACCGACGCGGTCGACCGCACCGGCCATGCCGCCGAGCCCGTGACGTCTGGGACGCGCCACGACGTCATGGACGAGAGGGCCGGTGTGGACATGCGAAACGCGCCCGAGGGATCACCGCGGACGGCACCACGGGCCGGCGAAACACAGGGCTATCCGCGCAACGCGCGCTGGTTCTGGTCGGAACTGCTGGAAAAGCACCCGGAGTGGTTCAGCAAGGAGAACAAGAAGGAAATCCAGGCCGGCCGGTCGCCGCTCGTGGACGAGCAATGGCTCAAGCACCACGAGCACGACCTCTTCGAAGGCGACAAGCTGCACCACCACCACGTCGACCGCGGCCCCATCGCGGTTCCGCTGCCCAAACGCTTCCACGAGATCTTCCACGAGCCCCTGCACGAGAAGCGGGTGCAGACCCCGCCGGTCGACAACGGCGTGCTGCCGCAGCCCATCCATCAGCAGGACAACCGGCCCGAGGTCATCCGTCCCGTGACGCCGCTGCCAACGGCCACCGTCTTCCCCGCGCACCCGGGCGCCTCGAAGCCGACGATCCTCGTCACGCCGATCACGCCGCAGCAGGGCCCGACAGTGCTGCCCTTCCCCACGACCGACCCGCTGCCGGAATCGAACGTGGTCCAGTCGTCGGGGCATGCCGACTCCTCCTCTGAGAGTTCGGTCGTCAGTAACGGGACGAAGGCCGCCCTCGCCACTGTCGGTGTCGCTGCCGCCGGCTACGGCCTCTGGCTCGTGGGAAAGTGGGTGCTCGCCGTCGTCCTCGCGCCGGAGACTGCGGGGGCTAGCCTGGTCGCGGCCGCCGTGACCCCCTGAAAGTCCGGTTGCTGTGACGCCGGGTCCGCCGTATCCAGTCCCCGGGCGCACGCGGGCGAACTCCGCCCGCCAACGTTTCACCCGGTTCCCCGGCCTCACGAGGGGCGGTCGCGCACATGCCCGGCGACCCGGCCCCGGCGTGGCTGCAAATCCCCGCGCCGGGGCCGTGAAGCACTCGAGGCCGGGTCAGCGCAGCGCGGCGGCCGCTGCGCACCCGGGCGACGAAGGTCGGGCGCGGCGCCCGGCCGACGACGACGTCGAGGACGGCGAGGGCCTCAGCATCGGCCCTCCCCGCCCCGGCCCTCGCGTCGGAAGTGCTCCCGCAGGTAAAGAATGCCTGGTTCAAGGACAGCGAGGGCAACGCCCTCACCATCATCCAGCTCGACTGGCCGGCGAACCCGCTGCGGCAACCCCGCGAAGAAGGGATGGCTGCGGCCACCGGAGCCGTGGGCAACAAACTCGCTGCCGCGAACCGCGCGCTAATGCGGCGTAACGATGAGCTGAGTCGACGACGTACGGACATGTTGGATACCCAGGTGGCCGTTAAGCCTCGTCAACCGTCTCGCGCGGCGCCTCGATCATTCGGGTGACCGCGGTGCAGCGCTCTGCACGCCGCCGCCCTTCGGCAGACTGATCAAGTCGCCAGCGTCCGCTGCGGCCACATTGTCTCTTCGGCTGTCTCACCGCTGACCTCCCGGCCGATCAATTGAGCCAACACGTTAATGGCACGCGGCAGGGCTGTCGGTTACCGGATAAACGCGGTTCGTGATGGCCAGGGGCCGTGCTAGAGATGGGCACGCGGCCATCTGCCCGCTGCCTCGCGCGATCCCCCTCCTAGGAGCCCCGATGGCGGAGTTCAATGACCTCAGCCGAACCAATTCGTTCGTGCCCCGGGACCGTCCATCGCCAGACCAGGACGCGCGTGAGCCAGCCGCCGACCCGATCAAGCGGACGCTGAACGGGGCGGACCTCGCCGAGAAGGCGGTTGCTGAAGAGCGGTCCGCTGGGGGATCGCTGGCGACCACTCCGGCACCTGCGCCGGTCAAAGAACCAGCGGTGGAGCGGGCGCTGCTGCCCGTCGTCGACGCGCCACCGGGATTGCGCGCTCAGATGCTGCCACCAGATGGTGACCCGACACCGCTGCCGGGCACGATCACCGTGCGGATCACCGCGATCAACGGCGTGGCGCTCAGCGGGGGAGTCGGGTATTTCACCGCCGACGAGCCAAGCGCCTCGTTCACAATCTCTGGAACCTTCAGCTGCACCCGCTCCACAGCCACGCTGGTCAACGTCACGCTCGCCGGAACCACCTACTCCGCTGCCGGCTCGTTCGGGCAAAAGAGCGGCACCTGGTCGGCGACCGTCCGTGCGCTGCGCGGCGGAGCGAACGCGATCTCCGTCTACGCCGCCGCCGAGGACCTCGACGGTGCAGCGATCTCCGATACCGCGAGCGCGACCGTGAACATCAGCCTTATCAGTGCCGTGCCCATCTTTTCGATCACCGCCCCGCCGTCCGGGACGGTCGTGCCGCTGCCGTTGCCCGCGGGTGGCACCATCAGCGTCTCGGCGTCGACGACGCCCGGGCATGGGCCTCGCACGTTCACCGTCGCCGGTGGCACGTCCACTGTGCCCATGCCCGGCGGCACGGGCCTGGTCTCCCTCGCCCCGACCGCTCTGGGCAGCCGCGTCCTGACCGTCACCTGCACCGACGTCCTCACCGGGAGCACCAGCCAGAAGACGGTCACCGTCGTCGGCACCGACGTGACCGCGCCGACCGTTCGAGTGACGTACCCCGCAGCCGGTGGCAAGATCGCGGCCACCCCGGTCGGCTCGCAAACCTGCACCTTCACCCTCGCCGGCACCGCCGCGGACGACCAGAGCGGCATGATCGACGGCAACGCGAACGTGCGCTGGGCGCTCACACCGACCGGCACCCCGGTCAACGCCACCCCGACCGGGCCGGCCACCGCATCCGGCCGCCGCGACTTCTCCACCTGGTCGGCGTCGGTCACTGTGACCGGCCTCGGCTCGCAGACGATCTACGTCTGGGCCACCGACGCTGCCGGCAACGCCATGTCCACCGGCTCGCCGCTCGCCGTGCCGTTCCAAGTCATCTCCGGGTACGCGGCGTCGACGCTGGCAGAGCGGCTGGACGAGCGGGCCTACCTCGGCAGCCTGCTGGAGTTCGCCAACGAGCAGGTCACCACGAACTCCGGCGCGCTCGTCACCGCGTTGGTGGCCGGTGCGCTCAACCAGCCGGTCGACCGCATCAGCCAGCCGCTGAGCCGGGAGGCCGAGATCAGCCGCCGGCAGATCAACCAGCTACGAGTGCCAGTAGAGGTGATGCGCAAGCACATGGCGACCAAGAACATCACCGCCACGACCGGTCAAGCGGCATACACCTCGGCGGCTTACACCGCACTGCTTGCCGCGTACGGCACCACCCCGGTGGAACTCCAGCTGGCGCGGGGTGCCACCGACGCCGAGCGGCAGGCGCTGGCCGCGCGGCTGGGAATCCGGCTGTCGGGCAACCGCCCCGACGAACTCGACACCCTTCTGCTCACCGGAGCCGCCATCACCGAGCCCGCTCTGGAGACGCTGTTCGGGCTTCCCGCCACCACCAACGTTCCGATCTCGCCCACTCTGCCCGATCCGCTGCGCGACCTGCAGCCGGGCGGGCAGATCTACGCCCTGCGCAAGACCGCGCAGGCGCAGATGTGGGCGGCTCAGGACGCCGCACCCAGCTCGACCCGCACCTTCGGTGCGCTGCTCGACCCGGACGTAGTGCAGACCCAGGATGTGGCCCCGGGATCCGCTGCCACGACCATCACCGGCTTGCTGTCCAGCCGCCGGACGGTGCTGTCGACGTACGACAACGAGCTCAAAACCGCGCAGACCGGCGCAGCCACACCCGCGCTTGGTCTGGCGGCCATGCTTGCCAAGGCCACACCCGGCGTCGACCTCGCCGCGCTGGAGAACACCCAGCGGCAGGGCGGCGACATCAGCACCTCGCTTGCGGGTGTCGGGCTCACCCAGTCCGGCTTCGCGTACCTGCGGCAGATCGCCCGGCTCGCCGCGACCGGCCCGGTCACCGCGCCGGAGTGGGACGGCGCCCGAGCCGTCCTGGTCGGCGCCCGCAAACAGCTGCTCTACCCGACGTGGCGAACCGAGGAATCACGGGCGTTGCCCGGGTCCACCCCGATCGTCGTCGGGCCCGACCAGTTCGTGGTGGCCGAACCGTCACCGGCGACCAACGCGTACCGTGTGCACCCGCTGGCCCGCACCGACTGGCAGAACCTGCTCCGTACGCGCATCGCCCAGCGCCAGTCGCTGCTGGACGCGGCGGCCGACGCGGTCGCAGCGGCTGAGCAGGCGGCCCTGCCGATCCTGCGCGACGGCCTGGTCGCCGACATCGCGGCCGCCCAACGTCTCTCCGGGGACGTCGCCGAGCAGCTGACCCAGCAGTTCCAGGTGGACATGAAGGCGGCAGGGTCTTTGCGTACCACCCGGTTGGACCAGGCCACCGAGAGCGTGCAGTCACTACTCTTCGCCATCCGGTCCGGGCAGCTGCCCACCGGGCACCCGGCCAAGGGCTGGACCCTGACACAGGGACAGCCCGCCTTTGACGCCTCCTGGCGGTGGATCGGCCAGTACGGGAGCTGGCAGTCGGCAACGCAGGCGTTCCTCTTCCCCGAGCAGTACCGGGATCCGACCCTGCTGCTGACCGGGGCGAACACGCCGCTCACGGCGCTGTGGCAGGCAATCCGCGGATCGGGGCAGTTCCGGCCCTCGGACGCGATCGCGCAAGCCAATGCCTACCTTGCCAGCTGCCGAGCCGTCATCTCCGGCTTCCCGACCTTCAGCTATCCGGTCGGGCAGCGCAACCGGGCCGCGCAGAACTCGCTCGCCGCTCTGCCGCTCTCGGCTGACCAGGCGCGGGAGACGCTGTGGGCGGTGCCGATGCTGCTGGCACAGCAGCTGCAAACCTCCGGAGAGTACCTGGCGGCGCTCGACTGGTACTGGATGCTGTACTCCTACGACCTGCCGCAGACCGGCGCCGGGTCGATTCTCGCCGCGATGAACACCGAACTCACGGCGGTGAACAAGCTGCCCACGACCCCGATCCGGCCCGACCTCACCTTCTCACCCGGATGGCTGACCCGACTGGACCCGTTCGTGCTCGGGCGCACGTTCCCGAATCTGCGGGCGACCCTCCTGGCGACGATCAGGTGCCTGCTCGACTCCGCCGACAGCGAGTTCACCCGGGAGTCCGAGACCTCGGTGGCCCGCGCCCGCACCCTCTACACCACCGCCCAACAGCTGCTGGGACACCCTGCGCTGCAGGCGCTGCAGCCGTCGAACCCCGGCGAGTCCGCGCTGCCGCTGCCGATACTCGGGGAGCTGAACTCCCGTGCCGCCATCCAGCTCGCGAAGGTCCGCCAGGGCCGCAACATCGCCGGCCTGCCGCGCGTGCAGAACGCGTCCACGGTCACCGGGATCAACCAGCCCACGCCATACCGGTACAAGACCCTCGTCGAGCGAGCCCGGCAGCTGACCGCCCTGGCCACGCAGGTCGAGTCGGAGTACCTGTCGGCGCTGGAGAAGTACGACGCGAAGACCCTGCAGCTCACCGACGCCCAGAACGCCCTCGACGTCGCCGGCGCGCAGGTCGCCGTTCACACCGCCCAGGTCACCGCGGCGAACGACGCCATCGACGCCGCCGTCGCACAGCAGACCAGGGCCGACACGCTCGCCGCCGAGTACCAGCGCCGCATCGACGCCCCACCGAACGTCTACGAGCAGACGCTGCTGAAGCAGTACCCCGCGATACGCGACGCGAAGAACGTGATCGCGGCCGCCGACACAGCCATCGGCGTCGCCAACGCCGCATCGACCGCAATGGGCATAGACAAGCAGGCGCTCAGCCTCGGCGGCGTGGCCTTTGCGCAGAGCGTCGTCGCCGCAGGCCACATCACCCGCGGCGTCACCTCATTCGTCCTCAACAACATGGAATCCCAGATGCAGGCCAACCAGCTGATGGCCGGCGTCGAACAACGCCGCTCCGAGTGGCGCCTGCAAAAGGCATCCGCGGCCCAGGACTCCCTCATCGCCGCCGCCCAGGTCAAGATCGCCAAGGATCAGTCCGACATCGCCCAGCGCGAGCTGGCCCTCGCCACCCTGCAGAACACACAGGCCGCCGCGACCCTGACACTGCTCACCACGCAGTTCACCAACGCCGACCTCTACCGCTGGATGGCGACCACCCTCGGCCAGATCTACCGCAGCCTGCTCCAGCAGGCCACCTCCGTCGCCCGGCTGGCCCAAGCCCAACTCGCCTTCGAGCGCGCCGAACCAGCCCAACGAGTGATCGGCGACTCATACTGGAACGCGGCCGGGCAGACCGTCGACCGCGGCGGGCTGACCGGTGCCGGACGGCTCGCCGACGACCTCAGCCAGCTCGACCAGTACGCCTTCACCACCGACCAGCGCCGCATGAACCTCTCACAGACGCTGTCACTGAGCGCCCTCATGCCGGCAGAGTTCGCCGACTTCCAGCGAACCGGGCAGCTGGCATTCAGCACCCCGATGGCCCTGTTCGACCGGGACTTCCCCGGCCACTACCTGCGCCTCATCCGCCAGGTCCGGCTCAGCGTCGTCGCCCTCGTCCCACCCAACCGGGGCATCCGCGCCACCCTGGCCTCCAACGGCGTCTCGCGGGTCACGGCGCCGACCAGCGGCGGCTTCACCGACATCGTCCTGCGCCGTGAGCCGACCCAGGTCGCTCTGACCTCGCCGGTCAACGCAAACGGCGTCTTCGAGATGGACATGCAGGCCGACATGCTGCTGCCGTTCGAGGGGTCCGGTGTGGACACGACCTGGCAGCTGCAGCTGCCGAAGGCCGCCAACCCGTTCGATTTTGGATCCATCGCCGACGTGCTGCTCACCGTCGAGTACACGGCACTCGCCGACGCCGGCTACCGCAGCCAGGTCGTCGAGCGGCTCAACTCAGATCGCCTCCGCACCGCGGATTGCATCTTCAGCCTGGCCCGGGACTTCCCCGACCAGTGGTGGGCGTTGAACAATCCGCAGACGCCCGGCGACCGAACCATCACGCTCACGCTCCGCGACGTCGACTTCCCGATGCACATGACGTCGGTGACAACC
Source organism: Micromonospora sp. NPDC007271 (assembly GCF_040634005.1). NCBI lineage: Bacteria > Bacillati > Actinomycetota > Actinomycetes > Micromonosporales > Micromonosporaceae > Micromonospora > Micromonospora sp. NPDC007271. The sequence goes on along the minus strand of NZ_JBEYER010000062.1, from coordinate 27,537 downwards.
GCGGCCGTCGGCGTTCACCTCATCGACAGTGCCACCGTCCCCGCCACGGTCGTCGGACTCCGGCGGGGAACCAGCGGCGGCGACGCCACCACCACCAACGGGTACGCCAGCTCCCGGCTCGCGAACGCGCCGGCCTGGACCGGTCTACTCGGCGCCAGCCCGGTGGGAGAGTGGCAACTGACCGTGCGCAACGACGCGCTGTTCAACGGCGGCGGAGGGCTGCAGGACGTACTTATCATCGTCGGCTGGACTGGCCAGGCTCCCGCCTGGCCCGGATGAACGGAATGGACCGCATGACCGACGACATCCGGGTGCACCTTACGGCACCAGACACCGCACCTGGACCGTGTGCGGGGCGCAGGACGGCCGGGTCATAGGCTGGCCCGCGCAACGGTCGAACCAGAAAGTGTTCCGCCAGCCCGTCGATGGCCCACGTGGGTCGCTGACACCAAAACGCGCGGAGCGTCAGTGGTCGAGGCGCGGGTGCCGCTGCCCCGCGTGGCCGGCGACGCCCGGGTGGCGTTAGAGCTCCTAACTTTTTGAGCGTTGGAGTCGTCGCCAGCAGATGATGGCGCAGGCGAGGGTGAGGAAGGCTTCGTGGATGTCGTCGCGGATCTCCCAGCGGATGCGTAGCCGGCGGAACCAGTGCAGCAGGGCGATGGTCTGTTCGACTACCCACCGTCGGGTGCCGAGGCCGGAGCCGTGGGCGACGCCGCGTCGGGCGATGACCGGGGTGATGCCCCTGTCGCGGAGCTGGCGGCGGTAGATGTCGTAGTCGTAACCCCGGTCGGCGTAGATCCGCTCGGGTCGCTGCCGTGGTCGACCGCGGATGCCCTTGATCCGGGGAACCTTGTCGACCAGGGGCAGCAGTTGGGTGACGTCGTGGCGGTTGCCGCCGGTCAGGGTCGCGGCGAGGGGGATGCCGCCCGCGTCGGTGATGACGTGGTGTTTCGAGCCCGGGCGGCGGCGGTCGACCGCGCTCGGACCGGTTTTGGGCCCCCTTTGAGCGCCCGGATGTGGGAGCCGTCGATCACCGCCCGGGACATGTCCAGTTGACCGGCGGCCCGAAGCTTGCTCAGCAGGACCTCGTGCAGCCCTTGGAGCTGCCTGACGCCAGCCGCTGACCTCGGTGCCGAACAGGGGACGCTGCAGAGTGAACCGCCCGGGGTTTGATGGCGGCTATGACTGTGACCAGGGCTTCCTGGTCGGGTTGGTGGTGAGCGTAGAACACGGATTCGTACTCGGCTGGTGGCAGGTATCCTTGGGTGGAGTGCAGCCGCCGGTGGTTGTACCAGTCGACCCATTCGGCGGTGGCCAGCTCGACCTGGGCGAGGCTGCGCCACGGCACCTCCGGACCACCTCTTCCACGTGACGATCGTGCGCATGCTGGGTCTGTCAAAGGGCCTGTACCGTCCGGATTGTGCAAAGCTCGGCCAGTTCGTCCTGTTAGGAATGTGCGAGCGGTGGTGGTGAGTGGACACCCGCCGTCTGGGACCAGTCATTCGGCGGAGTCACAGGAGGCCTCATGGCGAGTAGGCTTCACCGGGCAATCGGTTGGAAAAGGTCAGATAAGGCTGCTCCACTTCATGGCAATTCGGTTCAATACTCCACCGGGCTGGCCACCAGCACCCGAAGGTTGGCTTCCGCCGGCCGGGTGGCAGCCGGACCCTTCGTGGCCGGCTCCGCCGGAGGGCTGGCAGCTTTTCATCGACGACGGCCGCCCGCCCAGGCCGGTGAGCTCAGGGTCCTCTAATCTGCCTGCGCTGCGGACTCCCTCAGAGGTGACGAGGCAAGACGCGCAACCTCACGTGGTCACCTTGACCGGCATTCCCGTTTCTGCCCCGCCACCGCAGGCCGCACCGTCGCCACCCCAGCCGCAGTTCGAACCAGGAGTTTTGTGGGCAGCCAAGGGCCAGCCGCTTACCGGTATCGGGGGAGGCCGGTACAAGTTAACAGCCACGATGCTGTTCTTTGAAAAGGGCGTGTTGTCGACGAACGCGCAGCAGGTGCCGCTTGCTCATGTGCTCGACGTGGACTTGCGCCAATCGATGGTGCAGAAGAGCCGCGGTGTCGGGAACATCGTTGTGCAGGTGCAGCGCTCAAACGGTGTGGAGTGGGTCACCCTGGAGGACGTTCCGGATCCACGTAACGCCTTGCCGATCATCAACAAGGCCGTGCAGGATGCACGATTGATCGAGCAGCAGCGAATGAACACCCGCATCTACGCTGGACTGCCACCCGTGGCGCCCGCACCACAGCCTGCTCCGGCCACCCCGATGCCACAACCCGCTGCAGCACCGGATCCGATTGAACAGCTGCGTCAGCTCGGCCAGTTGCGCGATGCGGGCATCCTCACGGAGGAGGAGTTTGCCGCAAAGAAGGCCGAGATACTGTCGAGGCTGTAAATCGATCTTCCGTGATCCCGGATTTCGACGCGCTGCGAACGAGCCCAATGCTGCTCTGCCTGGGCATTTTGCGGGCAGGTAGCCGCCGTTGGTGCTCCATGGAGGTCTGCGGCATTCAGGCTTGGCTATGACGACGACCGAGGACAAGACGGCGGCTACTACGGCAGTGACCAAGCTTACATGGGAGGTGACGAGCGCGCCGCAGGGCCAATGGTCACCCTCAAAGCGGTGACGCCACCAGGATCTCCATGCTGCTGCAGCGGCGATCAACGTACCGTGAGATCAACACATCGATCATGTCCGCCGAAACGGGTCAAGCCCACCCCGACGGGAGCCGGGCCAGCGTGCCCGGTGCGTTTACAACCTTGCGCACGCTGTCGTCGAGGACCGATCTGTCTATCTCGGCCGTCCACCGGACTTGCCGGCGATGCCGCAGGTAAGGGGTCGTCCTCATCAGCCTGGAACCGGTAGTCTCCGACGATCACCCCTACGGCGGCGCGGCCCCGTCGCATCGGCACAACGACCACATCGTTAGGCCTCATGTCCAGCCTGAAAGATCGCCAGTACCTCACAAATACGGGGAATGCCCGCTCCGGCCGCTCAGGCAGCGCCGCCCTGAGTATTCGCAGGACCGGCTCATCTCCCGGCCATACCGACAGGTCGGGCATTTCTGGCCCACCGATCGCGATCAAATCCTCTCTGAGGAAGCGCCGCTCAACCGCTTCGTCGTTCCACGCTCGCAGAGCAGAGGCCGTGATCCGGCGCAGCGGCACGATGCCGGCAACATCAGCCGCCCGCTGGACCTACTCGGCGTTACCTGACCGGCTGTGCCGGGGTTCTGGCCTGCGCATCGGCGCGGAGTACGTCGACGGCCAGGGCGCGTACCGCGGCTTCGTCCACGTCGACGCCCAGGCCGGGTCCGGTGGGTACCGCGGCGAGCCCGTTGTGTACCTCGACCGTCCGGCCTCCGGTGTAGGTGGACTGGATGAACTGCCGGCCGTTGAGGTCGACCGGCGTGTCGATGCCGAACGCCGAGAACAGGTGCAGCGACGCCGCGAAGCCGAGGTCGGAGTCGGTGAGGCCGGAGCCCATCAGGCGTACCCCGCTGTCTTCGGCGAGGGCGCACAGGCGCCGGGAGAGCGCGAGGCCGCCGCTGCGCTGCACCTTGGCGATCGCGACATCGACCGCGTCCAGGCGTACGAAGGTGGCGAGGTCGCTGGGGTGGCGCAGGCTCTCGTCGAGCGCGACCGGCACGGGGGAGTGCTCCCGCAGCCGCCGTAGGCCGGTGATCTGGTTGGCCGGCAGCGGCTGCTCGAACGCGGTGACGTCGAGGTCGGCGAGCCGGCGGGCGACCTGTAGTGCCTGGTCGACCTGGTACGCCTGGTTGGCGTCCACCCAGATCGCCGCGCTGGGCGCCGCTTCGCGTACGGCCTCGACGAATGCGATGTCCTGCTCGATCTCGGCCAGCCCGATCTTGACCTTGAACGCCGTGTATCCGAGGGCGCGGCCCTCCGTGACGCTGTCGGCGACCGCTTCGGGGGTCTTGGCGGAGATGATCCAGCCGAGCGGGATCCGTTCGGCGCGACGCTGGCCCCAGAGCGCCCCGAGCGGGACGCCGACCGCCCGTCCGATGAGATCGTGCAGGGCGATGTCGACGGCCGACTTCGCGATCGGCGCGCCGATCGTGAAGCCGCGGTTGATGACCCGGTCGAACGTGGCGGCGATCGCGTCGAGGTTCCACGCCGGGGCACCGAGGATCGCGGGTGCCAGGTAGCGGTCGATCGTGGTGACGATGCTCTCAGTGGTCTCGTAGGTCCAGGACGGCGTCGGAGTGGCCTCACCCCAGCCGGCGACTCCGCCCGCGGTCACCTTCACCAGCACCCGCCGGCTGGGCTTCCCGACCGTCGCGACGGTCCCGCCGGCGATCTCGAACGAACGGATCGTCGGGAGTTCGACCACAAAGGTCTCCACCCGCTCCACGAGGAGATCGTCGAGTGCCCCGGCGCGCGCGGGCCCATGAGTCGGCATGCCGTACTCCACCTCTTCCAGGCATCTATTTAGGAATGAATTCATGCCATGCGATCGCTGGCATCCGGAAGCTTACCGCTCGAGCGAGCCCTGTGAAGCAGGGAAAGTTCTTGTGAAGAGAGGATTGACGCAGAGATGCCTACTCCTTAAGAATCGACAGCCATGACCGGCAACGATGGTTTGGATTCATTCCCTCAAGGGACGAAATTCCGAGCCCTGGCAGCCCACCTCCGGCAACAGATCGCCGAGGGTCGGTGGTCGGTCGACGCGCGCCTGCCCACCGAGCAGGAGTTCGCGCAGACCCACGAGGTGGGGATCAACACGGTCCGGCGCGCGATCAACCTGCTGGTGGACGAAGGGCTAGTACGCCGCCGTCAGGGCTCCGGCACCTACGTGGTGGCGATACCGACGCAGGTCGGGCGCAGCGCCCGCTTCGTCGGCGTGCTCGTACCGTCCACCTCGTACTTCTACCCGCGGGTGATCGAGGGGATCGAGCGGGTGATGACCGCTGCCGGCGTCCGGATCATCCTCTCCAGTTCCGAGTACGACCCGGACCTGGAGGCACAGCAGATCAACCAACTGCTCGCCGCGGACGTCGACGGCCTGCTGCTCGTACCCAACCTGCACCTGATCGAGAACCCGCAGCGGTACGTCGACCGGCTGCACCGGCTGCCGGTCCCGTACGTGCTGGTCGAACGGCGGCCGCCGGATCCGGCACCGGACGATGCGACACCGTACGTGTGCACCAACCACCTCGGCGGGGGCTACGCCGCGGTACGGCACTTCGTCGAGCTGGGGCACCAGCGGATCGGGCACCTCGGCCGGATCCGGACCGCGACCGCCGACATGGTGGCCGAGGGCTTCGACCGCGCGGTCAGAGACCTCAACCTGCCGCGGATCCCGGCCGCTGTGGCGCGGCGCGAGGAGTGGTCGCCCGACGAGCTCGCGGCATACGCACAGACCTGTAAGGACAACGAGATCACCGCAGTGTTCTGCCTCGGCGACCGGGACGCCGCAGGACTGCTGCCGCACGCCCGCCGGCTCGGCCTGACCGTGCCCGACCGGCTGGCGGTGATCGCCTATGACGACGAGGTCGCGGACCTCGGCGAGGTGCCGCTCACCGCCATTTCCCCGCCGAAGACCGAGGTAGGCAAGCTCGCCGCCGAGATGCTGCTGCGACGCATCGAGCAGGGCGCCTCGGCTCCCGTCCACCAGATCCAACTGCAACCACGCCTGGCGATCCGGGCCTCGTGCGGCGCCACCACCCGCGACCGGTAGTCCGTGACCGGCCGAAGGCCGGGCACACCGTCCGGGCGGTGACCGCCGTTCACCCGAGGCCGCTGCCCGCCGGGCGACCAACACAAGGAGAACCACGATGAGGATGCAACGCTTCTCGCCAGGCCGGCGTCTCGTCGCCCTGGCAGGTGTCGTGGCGCTCGCAGCCACCATGTTCGGCTGCGGCGCGGGCTCCGAGGAGAGCGGCGGCCGGGTGACCATCAGGCTGGGCTACTACGCGGAGGCGGGCGGCCCGGCCGACAAGACGATGCGCTCGCTCGCCGACGAGTTCATGAAGGCGAACTCCGACATCAAGCTGCAGCTGGAGGCGGCGCCGTACACGGACTTCTTCAAGCGGCTACGCACCCAGCTCGCCGGCGGCAAGGGCCCTGACGTGTGGCTCTCCGACGGGGTGCTGGTGCAGGAGTACGCCGGCCGCAACAGCCTGCGCGACCTCAGCGACTTCGTGAAGACGATCAACACCGACGACTACTACGGCGTGGACCTCAACCGCGACTCCGACGGCCACCTCTACGGCTTCCCGCAGGGCGCACAGACCCCGGTGCTCCTCTACAACAAGAAGATGTTCGCCGACGCGGGCGTCGCCGAGCCGACCGGCGACTGGACGTACGACGACCTCACCGCCGCCGCGAAGAAGCTGACCCGGGACACCAACGGTGACGGCAAGCCCGACGTGTGGGGAATGCGCGTCTACTCGCCCGGCTTCACCGAGAGCTGGTGGCCGATGATCAAGGCATTCGGCGGCGACATCGTCGCCGACGGGGGGCGCAAGGTCGTCATCGACAGCCCGCAGAGCCGCGCGGGGCTGGACTGGATGCTGAACGCGATGTACACCGAGAAGGCCGGCCCGGACGTGGTCACGACCAAGGCGCTGGGCAGCCCACACACGATGTTCGCCAGCAACCGCGTGGCCATGCAGTTCGGCATCTACGCCCGCACCATCCCGGCAAACGAAGCCAAGATCGACCTCGGCGTGGCACCGATGCCGAAGGGCCCGGCGGGCCGCGGCCACGTGGCGATCGCGAACTCCTGGGTGATCAACAAGGCCGCGAACCAGCGGAAGGCCGACGCCGCCTGGAAGTGGATCACCTACTTCGCCTCTGAGAAACCACAGACCACCTGGGCCGGGATCGGCGAGGCGATCCCGATCAACAAGAAGGTGGCCGCGTCCGACGCATTTCTGAAGCCAGGTACCCCGCCTGCCAACCGGCAGGCCTTCCTCGACGCCCTCGCCGAAGCCGACGACCTCGGCCTCAACCCGGTGTGGACCGAGTACACCACGGCCGTGGCGAACCAGATCGACCGAGCGCTGGCCAAGGAAAAGCCCGTCGGTGACGCGCTGACCGACGCCCAACGGGATGCTCAACAGATCATCGACCGGTTCTACGCGAACAATTGACATCCTCCCGGCCCTGAAGGGCCGGGATTTCCACGGTCGCCCGTGAGGTTTCCTGTTTCATCGCCGACTGCCTTTCCGGGAGGATTTTCCCTTGAGGTCTTACGTCAGCTCCGCAGGCGTTTTACCTCTCCGCCAGCCCGGCGGCGAGGATGTTCTTGGCAGCGTTGATGTCCCGGTCGTGCTCGACCCCGCAATCCGCGCACGTCCAGGAGCGCTCGTTGAGGGCGAGCGCGGTGTTGATCCAACCGCACCCCGAGCAGGTTTTGGACGTGGGCAGCCACCGGTCGATGGGGATGACCTTACGCCCGTACCAGTCGGCTTTGTACTCCAGCATCCTGCGGAACTGACCCCAGGCCGCGTCGGAGATGACACGGGCCAGACGGCGATTGCGGAGCATGTTACACACGCTGAGGTCTTCGATCGCGACCGTTTGGGTCTCACGGACGAGTCGGGTGGTCAGCTTGTGCAGGTGGTCCCGACGCCGGTCGGCGGTACGGGCATGAATCCGGGCCACCTTCAGTCGGGCCTTCGCCCGATTTGCGGAACCGTCCTGTTTGCGGGCCAGGTTCCGTTGCGCCTTGGCGAGCTTGCGCCGGTCGGCCTGCCCGTAACGCGGGTTGGCCACCTTGCCCTGCTCGTCGCTCACCGCGGGCATCGGGTGGGACAGGGTGAGCAGACTGGTGATACGCGCATCCACACCAACCTCGCCCGCGACCGGCGCCAGCGGCTTCACCGTGGGGTCCTCTACCAGCAGGGACACGAACCAGCGGCCCGCAGCATCCCGAGACACCGTGACCGTGGACGGCTCCACTTCCTCGGGCAGGGGCCGCGACCATACGATGGCCAGCGGCGCGTTCATCTTGGCCAGGGTGAGCTGACCGTCACGCCAGCGGAACGCGGAGCGGGTGTACTCCGCCGACGCCCGAGACTTGCGCTTGGACTTGAACCTCGGATACCGGGCCCGCTTTTCTCAGAACGCCACGAACCCGGTCTGCAGATGCCGCAGCGTCTGCTGCAACGGCACCGACGACACCTCGTTCAGGAACGCCAGATCATCGGTGCGTTTCCACTCGGTCAGCCACGCCGACGACTGAACGTAGGTGGTGCGCTGGCGGTGGACCGCCCACGCCCGGGTGCGGGCTTCCAGCGCCCGGTTGTAGACCAGACGTACGCACCCGAAGATGCGGTTCAGCTGCTCTGCTTGTTCGCGAGACGGGTAGAAGCGGTACTTGTAAACCCGCTTCACCACCTCACCCACGCCCCACACCCTAACAACCGTCCATGTAAGACGATCATCGAAGGGAGGGGGCAGCGTGTCCTCCCGGCCCTGAACGGCCGGGTTTCCACGCCGCAATTCCGAATGAGTCAGCCCCGCCAGGCCGAGGGAGGAGGTGGCGCGCTGTGACGACCATCGAGGACCGAGTGGAACAGGGGCGTCGCCCCTCCCTCGGTGACCGAAGGAGAGACGGGGGCGAGCGGCCGGGCTTCGGTCAGCGGGCTTGGGCGACCGTGTTCGCCTTCCCGTACCTGGCACACCTGGTGGTGCTGACCGCGTGGCCCGTACTGGCGCTGGCCTACTTCAGCCTCACCGACTACGACACGCTCTCCTCCCCGAGGTGGGTGGGGCTGGACAACTTCCGCCGCCTGTTCAGCGACGAGGCGTTCTGGCGGTCACTGCTCAACACCGCCTACTTCGCGGTGCTGTTCGTGCCCACCCAGACGATCCTCGCGCTGCTGCTCGCGGTCGCGCTGAACCAGCGCCTGCGATGGATCTCGTGGCTCCGCAGCGCGTACTTCGTGCCGGTCGTGTCGTCGTGGGTCGTCGTGGGGTACGTCGCCGACGCGGTCTTCAACCCGCAGTTCGGGATGGCCAACACCGTACTGGGGTGGCTCGGCCTGCCCCCGGCGACCTGGCTGCAGAGCCCGGTGCTCGTCATCCCCACACTCGCTCTGGTCGCGGTGTGGAAGGGCGTCGGCTACATGATGGTGCTCTTCCTCGCCGGATTGCAGAACATCCCCGAGGAGCTGTACGAGGCCGCCAAGATCGACGGCGCGTCTGCCTGGCAGCGGTTCCGCCGGGTCACCCTGCCGGGGATCTCCGGAACGACCTTCCTCGTCCTGGTCCTCTCGACGATCACCACCCTGCAGGCGTTCGAGCAGGTCTACGTGATGACCGGACCGATGCGGGGCCAGCCCGCCGGTCAGCCGAACGGGGCGAGCGAGATGACGGTGCTCTTCATGTACCAGCAGGGCTTCGGGTTCTTCAACATGGGCTACGCGTCCGCGGTTGCGTGGGTGCTGTTCGCGCTGATCTTCGTCCTGACGATGGTCCAGCTCCGGCTGCAGAAGAAGTGGGTGCACTATGCCTGAGACCGGTCAGCGCGGCCGGGCCCGGCCGCGCCGCAGCCGGCCGGGGCAGTGGATCGCGTATCTGTTCCTCGGCCTCGGCGCGGCGGTGATGGTCGTCCCGTTCGTCGCCTCCGTCGCGAACTCGCTGAAGAACTTCGCGCAGTACGTCGCGGTGCCGCCGATCTGGGTCCCCGACCCGCCCACGTGGTCCAACTACAGCCAGGTGTGGGAACGCGCGCCCTTCGGCCTGTACGCCTGGAACAGCTTCCTCATCGCAACCCTCGCCGTGGTCGGCAACGTGGTCACCAGCCCGATGGTGGGCCACGCGCTGGCCCGGATGAAACTGCCGGGTAAGGACGTGCTGCTCGCCGCGGCGCTCGGCACCCTGATGCTGCCCACCGTCGTCACGATCATCCCCAACTTCATCCTGTACAAGCACCTCGGTTGGCTCGACACCATGCTGCCGCTGGTGGTGCCGTACTGGCTGGCGACGCCGTTCGGAATCTTCCTGATGCGCCAGACGTTCCTCGCGATCCCGCGCGACTTCGAGGAGGCGGCGGCGCTCGACGGGGCCAACCCGTGGCAGGTGTTCTGGCGGGTCCACATGCCGCTCGCCAAGCCCGCACTCGCGACCCTCGGCGTCTTCACGTTCATGACGTCCTGGGGCGCCGTGCTCGAGCCCACGATCTACCTCACCTCACCGGAGAAGTACACCCTGCCCATCGGGGTGATGAGCCTGCAGGGCCAGTTCATGGGCAACGACCAGCTCGTCACCGCCGCCGCGCTGATGTCGCTCGTGCCCATGCTGCTGCTGTTCCTGCTCGCCCAGCGCTACTTCGTCCGCGGCGCCATGGCCAGCGGTCTCAAGGGCTGATCAGCGGCCGCCTGCCGCGCTGACCTCGACGAAGCGCAGGGGAGAAACCGCCCCGAGCGGCCGGTCCACCCTGACCGCCTTCGTCCCTACCGACAACACCTGTCCTGACCGAAAGGAACGTGCAGTGACCGAAACATGGGGGAACCGACCATTCCGCGTCGGGGTGATCGGTGCGGGCAGCGTCGCCGCGCTGCACCTCGACGCCGCCGCCGACTTGCCCGAGGTCGAGGTCGCCGCGGTCTGCGACGTGCGGCTTTCGGCTGCCGAACAGCTCGCAGCCCGGTTCGGGGCCCGCGCGTACACCGACCACACCGCGATGTTCGCCGCCGGCGGCCTGGACGGCGTGCTGATCACCGCCCCGCACTCGCTGCACGCACCGATCACCGTGGACGCCGCCGCGGCCGGACTGCACGTCCTGGTGGAAAAGCCGATGGCCACCACCCTCGAGGACGGCCAGCGGATGATCGACGCCTGCGCGACCCACGGGGTACGGCTCGCCGTGGGGCACGTGCTGCACTTCCTGCCGAGCGTACGCGAGGCGTGGCGGATACTGCGGTCGGGCAGTCTCGGCCGGCCAGTGGTGATCACCGAGCGGCGGACCGCGCGGTACGAACGCGGGTCCCGGCCGGACTGGTTCTTCGACCCGGTACTCGCCGGCGGCGGCATCCTGATGAACGTCGGCACCCACAGCATCGACAAGGCCCAGTGGCTCGGCGGCGCAGCCGCCACCAGCGTCCACGGATACGTCTGGAACCAGCCGGGCGTGGAGGTCGAAACCGAGTCGGTCGGCCTGCTGAAGCTGGCAAACGGGGTACGGGTCGTGCTCTCGGTCACCGGCACCGGCCTGCCGTTCCACGACGAGACCGAGGTGGTCTGCGAGCACGGCGCGCTGCGGCTGTCCCGACGCGACGGCCTGTGGACCTACCGAGGGGACGAGGCGGTGCAGGTGGTCACGCCCGAGCAGGACGACATCGTGGCGGCCTTCCGGGAGCAGCTGGCCGACTTCGTCGCGAGCTGCCGCGACGGCCGCGCGCCGGCGGTCGACGCCGCGTACGGGCAGTCGGTCGTGGCCACCGCGCTCGCGCTGTACGCGTCGGCCGAACGCGCCGACTCCGCGCGGATCCCGGGTCTGAACACGGAGGTGGCGGCGTGAGCGGCATCGACACGGTACCCGCGTGGGCGGCGGGCCGGCTCGCGTTCAGCACCCTCGGCTGTTCCGCCGAGCCGGTGGAACAGGTGCTGGAGCTGGCCCGGCGTACCGGCTGCCACGGGGTGGAGCTTCGCTGCGCCGAGGGCGAGCCGGTCGCGCCCGACACCCCGACCGCGACGCTGCGCGAGATCGGGAAGCAGTTCGCGGACGCCGGCGTCGAGCCGATCTGCGTCGCCTCCTACGTGCGCATCGCGGCGCCGGACGGGGATCCGGTCACCGACCTGCTGCACCACGTCGAGATCGCCGAGCAACTCGGCGCCAGCTACGTGCGGGTCTTCGGCGGCCGGGACGGCCAGGCCGACCCGCATCCGGCCGCGGTGCAGCGACTCGGCGAGGTGGCCCGGAGGATCGAGGGCGGGCCGGTGACGGTCCTGCTGGAGACCCACGACGTGTTCTGCTCAGCGCGCGCCGTCGCGGCGGTGCTGGCCGAAGTCGGCTCGCCCGCGGTGGCAGCCCTCTGGGACGCGGTGAACCCGTGGCGGGTGGGGGAGAGCCCCCGCGAGGCGGCCGACGCGCTGGCACCGTGGCTGCGGCACGTGCAGCTCAAGGACGTCCACGCGACCGACGACCTGGCTCCGGTGCTGCCGGGGCACGGCACCGTCCCGCTGGGCCAGATCCTCACCGAGCTGGACCGCCTCGACTATCGGGCCTGGCTGTCCCTCGAGTGGGAAAGGGCCTGGTTCCCGGAGGCACCACCGCTGGACGAGGCGCTGGGCGCGTTCCGGGCGGTGCTCGCGGCGCACCAGGCGGCGGAATGACCTCCTTGATCCCGCATCCCGCAGCGGTCCGCCGCCATCCCGGTACGCTGCGGGTCACCGGGCCGGTGCCGGTCGCGGCCGCCCCAGAGGCCGAGGGGGTCGCCGACTGGCTCGCACAGGTGCCCGGGTTCACCCGCGCCGTGGTGCCCAACGCCCCGGTGCGCCTGGCCCTCGACGACCGCCTCGCACCGGAGGCCTACCGGCTCACCGTCGACGAGCGGGGTGTGGAGATCACCGGAGGCGCAACCGCCGGGGTGTTCTACGGCGCCCAGACACTGCGCCAGCTGATGCCGGACGGCGCGTCCGGCCAGACCGTCAGCCTCCCGTACCTCGAGGTTGCTGACGCCCCCCGGTTCGGCTGGCGCGGCGCGATGCTCGACGTGGCACGGCACTTCATGCCCAAGGAGTTCGTGCTGCGTTTCATCGATCTGCTCGCGCTGCACAAGCTCAACGTCCTGCACCTGCACCTCACCGACGACCAGGGCTGGCGGCTGGAGATTCCGCGCTACCCGCGGCTGACCGAGATCGGGGCGTGGCGCGCCGCCACCCTGATCGGACACGCCCGGCAGACCCCCCGCCGGTACGACGGGGTGCGGCACGGCGGCTACTACACGCAGCAGGACATCCGGGAAATCGTGACGTACGCCGCGACGCGGTTCGTCACCGTCGTGCCCGAGATCGAAGGCCCCGGACACTCGCAGGCGGCGATAGCGGCGTACCCGCAGCTCGGCAACACCCGCCGGCAGCTCGACGTCTGGACCGACTGGGGCATCAGCGAGCACGTGCTCGACATCTCCGAGACGACGCTCGAGTTCTACCGCGAAGTGCTCGACGAGGTGATGGCGCTCTTCCCCGGAAACTACCTGCACCTCGGCGGCGACGAGTGCCCCACCGGGCAGTGGCGGGCCAACCCGGCCGTCACGGCGCGCGTAGCAGAGCTGGGACTGCCCGACGAGCGGGCCCTGCTCGGCTGGCACGTGGGGCAGCTCGCCAGGCACGTCACGGCCCGCGGCCGCCGTCCCGTCTTCTGGTACGACACCGACACCGACACCGCACTGCGGGTGCCGAACGCGATCGCGATGCCGTGGCGGGGCGACGGCGCGGCCCGGGCGGCCCACCAGGACGGCCACGACGTGGTGCTCGCCTCCCACGAGCACCTCTACCTCGACTACTACCAGAGCCAGGACCGGGACACCGAACCGCTCGCGATCGGCGGCTACACACCGCTGGAGCGGGTGTACGAGTTCGACGCCGACCAGCCCGCCGGGGCGCTCGGCGCACAGTGCCAACTGTGGACCGAGTACATGCCACGGCCGCAGGACGTGGAGCGCATGGCCTTTCCCCGGCTCTGCGCGTTCAGCGAAACCGTCTGGTCCACCCCGCCCCGGCACTCCTACGCCAGCTTCCGCGGCCGGCTCAAGTCGCACCTGGCCCGCCTCGCCGCGGCGGGCGTCACGTACCAGCCGCTCGACGCTGTCCCGGCACCCCGCACCGCGCCACAGCCACCCCTGAAGGAGGTAGCGACCGATGCTCATTCACCCGGCTGACGCCCCGACCCGCACCGTGGCCGCCCTGCGGGACGCCCTCTCGACGCCCAGCCAGGAGGTGGTGGAAAGCCTCACGCGGGTGGACGGCGACCTCATGCTCCTCGGCGTCGCCGGAAAGCTGGGACCCGAGCTGGCCCTGATGGCGCGGCGCGCCCTGGACCGGGCAGGCCGGCAGGCCCGGGTCATCGGGGTGGCCCGCAATCCCGGACCCGAGCTGGTCGAGCGGTTGCGCGACGGGGGAGTGGAGCTGTTCCGCGCCGACCTGCTCGACGACGCGGCGCTCGCCGGCCTGCCGGACGTGGCGAACATCGTGTACCTGGCTGGCCGGAAGTTCGGCACCGACGGCGCCGAGCATCAGACCTGGGCGCTCAACACCTACCTTCCCGGCCGGGTCGCCGAGCGGTTCCGCGACTCGCGGATCGTCGCCTTCTCCACCGGCAACGTCTATCCCCTGGTGCCGGTGGTCAGCGGCGGCGCCGACGAGGCGACGCCACCGGGCCCGGTCGGCGAGTACGCACAGTCATGCCTAGGCCGCGAGCGGGTGTTCGAGCACTTTTCCCACCGGTATGGCATCCGGATGGCGATCGTACGGCTGAACTACGCGGTGGAACTGCGGTACGGAGTGCTGTTGGAGATCGCGCGTGCCGTGTACCGGGGCGAGCCCGTCGACCTGCGGATGGGCAACGTCAACGTGATCTGGCAGGGCGACGTCAACGCCGCCACCCTCCGGCTGTTCGAGCACTGCGCGGCGCCGCCGTTGGTGCTCAACCTGGCCGGCCCCGAGACCGCGTCCGTGCGCTGGATCGCGCAGAGGTTCGGCGAGCTGTTCGGGGTGCCCGCGACATTCACCGGAGCAGAGGAGACCACCGCGTTGCTCTCCAACGCCGCCCGGGCGAACGAGCTGTTCGGCTACCCCGGCGTTCCACTGCGCACGCTGATCGAGTGGACCGCCGAATGGGTGCTCGCCAGCGGCGAAACCCACGGCAAGGACACCCACTTCCAGGAGCGAGAGGGGCGTTTCTAATGTCGGCAGCACTACCGGTGGACGTCGGCGCGGCGCTGCGCGAGGGAGTCGTGATCCCGGCTCATCCGCTCGCGCTTGACGCCACGGGGCAGCTTGACCAGCGCCGACAGCGCGCGCTGAGCAGGTACTACCTGGAGGCCGGGGCGGGCGGTCTGGCGGTCGGAGTGCACACCACCCAGTTCGCGATCCGGGAGGCCGGGCTTCTTGAACCGGTGCTACGGATCGCCGTCGACACGGTGCGGGAGACGCCGCGCGACCGGCCGGTGGTGCTGGTCGCCGGGGTCTCCGGCACCACCGACCAGGCCGTCGCCGAGGCGAAGCTCGCCGCCGACCTCGGTTACCACCTCGCCATGGTGATCCTGCGAGGGTTGGCGGAGCTGACGGACGACGAACTCATCGCGCACATCGCGGCGGTCGGCGAGGTGCTCCCGGTCTTCGGCTTCTACCTCCAGCCCGCGGTCGGGGGTCGCACACTCGGGTACGACTTCTGGGCTCGGCTCGCCGAACTACCCTGCGTGGCGGCGATCAAGATCGCGCCGTTCGACCGGTACCGCACCCTCGACGTGGTCCGGGCGGTCTGCGAGTCCTCACGCGCGGAGGAAATCGCGCTCTACACCGGCAACGACGACAACATCCTCGTCGACCTGCTCACCACGTACCGCTTCCCGGTCAACGGCGGCCAGGTCAGCAAGCGAATCGTGGGCGGGTTGCTCGGCCAGTACGCCGTGTGGACCCGCCGCGCAGTCGAGCTGTTCGAGCAGGCCCGCGAAGCGGCACGGACCGGACAGCTCGACGAGGAACTTCTCACGACGGCCGCGAGGTTGACCGACGCCAACGCGGCCGTCTTCGACGTCGCCAACGGCTTCGCCGGCTGCGTCGCCGGTATCCATGAGGTGCTGCGGCGCCAGGGCCTGCTGGACAACGTACGGCTGCTCGACGAACAGGAGCGCCTCTCGCCCAGGCAGGCGGCGGAACTCGACCGCGTGATCCGGGCCTATCCCGACCTGCAGGACGACGCGTTTGTCGCCGAGCACCTGGACCGCTGGCTCGACACATAGCAGGAGCAGCCATGATCGTCCCCCACACCGCCCTGGCCGCCATGCTGGCGGTGGCGTCGGTGCCGCTGGCGCTGACACCCTCCGGGACACACCCGGCGCCGGCACCCACCGCCACAACGCCCCAGGGGTTTTTCGACGACTTCAGCTACGCCCACCCCGCGGACCCGGCGTTCGCCGCGTCCGGTTGGACGGCGCGCACCGGTGGCGGCGGTCCCGGAGTGTCGGGTGCCACCTGGAGCGCCGACAACGTCTCCATGGTGGGCTCCGGTGCCGACCGGGTGATGCGGCTCGCCGCCACCAGCCAGGGCACCGGCCAGACGACCACCCAGGCGTCGGTCGCCCAGGAGCAGCGGTTCTTCGAGGGCACCTACGCGACCCGAATCCGGTTCTCCGACGCCCCGCAGAGCGGACCGGACGGCGACCAGGTGGTCCAGACCTTCTACACCATCTCGCAGCTCAACTACCCCTTGGACCCGAACTACAGCGAACTCGAGTACGAATACCTCCCCAACGGGGGCCTCGGGTCGGCCGGCACCGCGCTGCAAATGGTGACCTGGGAGACGTATCAGGACAACCCGTGGGATCCCCGCGCGCTGAAAACCCTCCTGTCCCGCAGCCACGACGGATGGCACCTGCTCAAACTCGACGTGACCGGCGGCGAGGTGCGGTACTACATCGACGGCGTGCTGGTGGCCAGCCACCGCGGTGAATACACCCCCGAGGCGTTCATGTTCCTCAAGTACGCCGTGTGGTTCGCCAACGGCGGCCTAATCTCCTCGTCAACGAACCGCAGGTACTTCCTCGACGTCGACTGGGTCTACCACGCCCGGGACGCCTCGCTCACCACGACGGAGGTCGAATCCGCCGTCGCCGGGCTCCGCGCAGACGGCATCCCGCGCCGCGACACCCTGGTGCCGCGGACCGTGGTCGCCGCCGACGCACACGCGCGAAGCGGCACGCACGCCGACACGAACTTCGGGTCGGCCACCCGACTGGAGGTCAAGGACGCCCCCAACATCGCCGATCCCAACGTGAACCGGCTGACCTACCTGAAAGCCCGCCTTCCCGGCGGGCAGGCCACCACCGCCCGGCTCTGTCTACACGTCAGTTCGGTCGCCCCGGGGACCGGTCCGGTCCCGATCAGCGTCCGCGCGCTCACCGCCGACAACTGGTCCGAGCCGACGATCACATGGAACAACCGGCCCACCGCGGGCGCGACCCTGCTGGGCACGCTGCAGGTGACGGCACCCGGCTGGTACACGATCGACGTCACCAGCGCCGTGAACAGCAACCTCAACGACGGCCAGATCACCTTCCGACTCGCCGACGACTCGGTCACCGACCGGCTGGTGGTCATCGACTCCCGCGAGTACGGCGCAGGCACCGAGCCCTACCTCCTCATCTCCTGACCCCCTAGAAAGGAGCACCCCTTGTCCCTGACCCGAAGCAGATCCTGGCGCTCCCGGCTGGCGCTGTCCGCCGCCGTGCTGGCCGCACTGCTGCTACCGCCCGGTCAGCCCGCCTCCGCCGCCGGCCCCTCGGTCACCATCGACTCGCATACCAACGGCAACACCGTGCCCGCAGGGACGGTCCGCCTGTCCGGGACCTACACCGACGCGTACGAACTAAGCATCGTGCTCGACGGACGCAGCACACCCCCGGTACACACCGTGGACCCGGACGGCGACGACACCGGCACCTGGTACTACGACCTGGACACCACCGGCGTGGACGGTGAAATCGACATCGCGGTGCGCGCCAAGCGAACCGACACCCGGTACGGCGTCTGGTCCCCATTCGTCACACTGCAGGTGGACAACCCTGCCGCCAACGTCCCGATCGTGACGGTGACCAGTCCCGGGGACGGCGGCACGGTGCGGCACCCGACACCGGTCCGCGTCTCGGTCGCCGCGCGTAACGCCGTACGCGAGGTGTCAGTACGCGTCAACGGCGGGCCCTGGCTACAGGCGGCCGGGGCGAGAGGCACCTACACCTATCTGTGGGATCCCCGCGAACTGGGTGACGCCATGGCAAGCATCGAAGCCAGAGCCGTCGACGCGCACGGCAACACCGGCTACAGCCCGACCGTCTACGTCACGGTCGGCGCCGGCGCCGCCGAACCCGTACGAGTCGGCCCACAGGACCGGGCGATGTGGATCTGGGAGCGGGCATCGTACGGCCTGATCCTGAACCCGGGATCCCGCCGGCTGCTCTCGACCACGGCCCACGACGTCGACACCTTCGGCTCGCGACCGATCACTACGCTCTACCTCGGCGTGGACCGGTACGGCGACCTGGACATGCTCTACGACAAGCGCACCGAAGTACGGGACTTCGTGAGCTGGGCCCACGCGCAGGGCTTCACGGTGTACGCCACGATCGCCGGCGGCACCCAACCACCGTTCCTCGGCGGGCTGGAGCGCTACCACCCTCACGCGGTCCGAGAAATGGAAAAAATCCTCAACTACAACCTCGCCTCCCGACCGGGGGAACGGTTCGACGGGGTCAACGTCGACATCGAGCCCTACATCTACCCCGGATTCGCAGCCGAAAAGCCGGCCCTGCAACTGCAGTGGCTCAACGTCCTGGAGCAGATGATCCAGCGCAGGAACGCCGCCGGTTCGCCGCTGGCGTTCGGCCCGGCGATCCCGCGCTGGCTAGACGTCAACACCTGCTGCACCGGCATCACATGGAAGGGCGCCACCAAACCACTCAGCGAACACATCCAGGACATGACCGACTACATCTCGATCATGGACTACCGGGACACCGCGGACGGGTCGGTCGGCATCATCGCCCAGGCACAGTCCGAGATTACGTACGCCGAGGCGATCGGCAAGCCGAACTCGGTCGTCATCGGAGTGGAGACACTCGACATCGCCTGGAGCGGCGACCCGGAAACCATCACCTTCCGCGAGGAAGGACGCGCCGTCGCCGAGCGCGAGCTGCAGAAGGTGTACGAAGCCTTCGCCGACAGCCCGGCATTCGGCGGCATCGCGATGCACCACTACGACTCCATCCGCTGGCTGCCGTCGGTGTGGGGACCCAACGCCGTGTACACGCCGCTGCCGGCCGACACCGGCCCGCCCAGCGCGGTCAGCTCGCCACCGACGGCGAGCGCCTTCAACCACCAGAGCATCGACCTCGCCTACGGCCGCGCCTTCGACGACACCGAGGTAGAGCAGTACAACATCTACCGGTCCACCGACCCGCGCTTCACGCCCGACCCGAAAAACCTCGCCGCGCAGTCGCGCGGCCTGACCTTCACCGACTCCGGCCTGCTGCCGGACACCACCTACCACTACCGCATCGCCGCCGTGGACATCCACGGCAACGTCGGGCCGGCCTCGCCGCCTGTCTCCGCCACCACCGCCAGCACCGACCTGCGACCGCTTATCGTCTCCGAGCTGACAGTGACCGCCGCGGGCGGCCCAGCGACCGTGCGAATCCGCGTGACCGAGATGGTCACCGGGAAGCCGGTAACGGCGGCCATCCATGGCCGGTTCACCAAGATGGCGGGCCGCTACCTGACGATGAACGCGAACTCGGACGGCCAGGCATCCGGCGTCTCGGAGACAATCGACTCCCGCGCCGGCGAGGTGGGCTTCCAACCACTGCGAATCACCGCCCCCGGCTACTACTGGGCATCCGCCCACGACCAAGCCCGCAACGTCGAGACCAGGTGGCAGACCACAACCCAGGTGATCGCCGACACCTTCATACGCGCCGGTGCGTACGCGGACACCACCTACGGCTCGGCCAGCCAACTGGAGGTCGCTGACCTACCCAACGCGCAGAGCCCGGACGGCGACCGCATCGCCTACCTGAAGACCGGACTCGACGGCTATCGAGGCACTGCGACTGTCTCCGCCCGGCTGTACTTCCATGTCAGCTCAGTGACCCCGGGCAGTGGCGCCGTACCGGTAACGGTGCGGGCGCTGGCCGACGACTCATGGTCCGAGGGCGATGTGACCTGGAACAGCCGCCCGTCCAGCGCGGATAGCAGCGTACTCGGCACCGTCCGTGTGGAGCGCCCCGGCTGGTATTCGGTCGACGTCACCGGCGCGGTCAACGCCAACCTGGCCGACGGAGCCCTGACACTGCGGCTCTCCGACGACACGACTGCCGGGCGACCACTCACCGTGGACAGCCGAGAAAGCGACCAGCAACCGTACCTGATCATCTACTGACGTCGGTGGCTCTGGCGCCCGTCCCTCCCCAAACATCGATGGGCGCCAGAACCCCGCCGTGAGCTGAGCACTGCCAGCACGCGGAAGGACGCCACGAGGCGAGGGGTGAAGCGCACCAAGACCCTCCTGCAATCCGCTGTCCAGCCAACCCACTGTGTTTGTTACCCATCCAGGCCGGCGTAAGCGCGTAGCGCCTCGTGAGTCGTCGGCAGGCCGTGTTGGCGGAGCGGGCCTTGAGGCCCCGAAGAGCCGAACACATGCGGGTTATCGATGAGCCAGGCGACCACCGCCCGCTGCGCCGCCGTCAGTTCTCCGAAGCCGCGGCCGTGATCCGATTCCATCTGCGGAAACGCGTACCCCAGCACCACGTTGAAATGGTTGTGCCAGTTCGACGTGGGTTGCTCGGCGAGCACCGCCGCAACGAGGTCCGACCGCACCTCCTCGGCCACCGGCGCGGCGAAGACGTCGAGCACTTCGAGTGCCACGTTGCTGGGGCTCGCTCCCCAGATTGTCTGCCCGGTGTCCTGTTGGCGAATGGCCGCCCATCCGCGTAGCTCGGCTATTGCCGAATCCGGCACCTCTTCACCGGCCAGCTGCGCCCATGCCACAGCAGCCGCCCATCTCAAGTCGGGATCTGTACCCGCAAGGTTCCTGTCGAGCAGGTCCGCTACAGGCTGCGTCAACGCACCGCCGACCAGTCCTAACGCGATCAGCGCCGCTCCCACTATCTGCGCCGGACGCTGGTCGTCGGCGGCGATTTCGAGCAGGCGGGGGCGGATCGACGTCATCTCCTCCGAAAACCAGGCCAAGGCATGGATCGCTTCCCCGACCACCTCGGCGTCGGGGTCAGCCAGGCAGGTCAACAGCAGCGGGACGCCGGCCCGGACGGCATCGTACGCGGCGAGCGCGTGCCGGGTCTCGAGCGGGCGCCGCTCGGGCTTGGTGAGCGGAAGCGGCTGCCTCTGCCCTGTACTAACGACCTCGTACCAGTCCTTCATCGCTTGCGACCAGCGGCGCCAGGTCTCCTCGGGAACTTGGGCCACGTCGTTGCGGATTTCGGCGATGGGGAAGCCGCTGGCGGGTATGTCGTAAGGCGTGTAACCGACAGCGAGGCAGGAGAGCAGCTGAATGACTTCGTGCCGGGCGGGCGTGGCGGGGTCGGCCAGCATCTCCAGCAGGAACGGGACCGCGTATGCGCTGGCCTCGTAGCGGGTGCCCTGGTGGTAAATGTTGCCGTACAGCTCGTACATTGCCGCGCTGCGGACCTCGGCGACGGATGACCGCAGATCACGGATGAGGCCAGGCACATCCTCGGCACTTCCGTACGCGTGCGTCAACGACGCCCAGTCGATGCTGTCCAGATTAAGTCGCACCCGCCGAATTCTCCACGAGGTGAGCCCACCAAGGGGTACCCCTCGACGATCGATGCAGCCATCAGCCGCCGGATCGAAACAGACCACCGGCTGGTCGATACCCCCGGTTCGTGCGTACCGTCCGCCACTACCGCACCACCAGACCCGAGCCGGCGCCCGCACCATCACCGCCGCCGCGCCTACCCGACGACCTCCGCCACGCGCTGGACCACATCCACCACAGTCCCAGTGCGCACCAAGAGGTCCTAACAGAGTCGTACGACGTGTCGGTACGTGATGATGCAGGTTGCGAGGCCGAGGAAGGCTTCATGCATGTCGTCGCGGCGTTCCCAGCGGATGCGTAGCCGTCGCATGCCGTGGTACCAGGCGATCGTGCGCTCGACGACCCACCGGAACACACCCAGACCCGAGCCGTGGGGTTGACCGCGGCGGGCGATGCGCGGGCGGATGCCCTTGGCACGTACCGCCCGACGGTACTTGTCGTGGTCGTAGGCGCGGTCGCCGAAGACCTGATCCGGGCGCTGGCGGGGCCGACCGCGCCGCCCGCGTACGGGCGGGATCTTGTCGATCAGCGGGAGCAGTTCGGTGACGTCGTGGCGGTTGCCGCCGGTCAGCGACACGGCCAGGGGGATGCCGGCGCCCTCGGTCAGGACGTGGTGCTTCGAGCCCGGGCGGGCGCGGTCGACCGGGCTCGGGCCGCTTTTGGGCCACGTCGGGCGGCCCGCACGTGTGAGGAATCGATCACGGCGCGGGACCAGTCCAGCTTCCCGGCCGCCTGCAGTTCGGCCAGCAGCAGCTCGTGCAGCCGCTGCCACACCCCGGCCCGGTTCCATTCCTCCAACCGCCGCCAGCACGTCATCCCCGAGCCGAACCCGAGCTGTTGGGGCAGGAACTCCCACTGGATGCCCGTGTGCAGCACGAACAAGATCCCGCACAGCACCTGTCGGTCCGGGATCCGCTTGCGTCCCGGGTGCCGCGGGTTGCGCTCAGGTTTGGGCAGCAACGGCTCGATGCGCTGCCACAGCCCGTCCGGCACGATCCACGGCGGCTGCTCACCACGCCTCACGGCCCGACATCGTAGATCGCTCTCTATAAGGGACGCCAGGCCCAGAGATCATTTTGTTAGGAACTCTTACCTCCAGCGTTGGCTCCGGTCGACAGGTCAGGGCGTACCCGCCGGGCGACCATGCCAGCAAGGTCCACCTGCTCGGCCAAGCGCATCACCAGGACCAACCCGGCACACGACACCAAATTCGGATCATCAAACACCGCGTCCACGCCGCGTCGGCCATGCAACAATCGCACCTGACAGATGCCCTCTCGATCAGGCTGATGGAAGCTTCGAGAACTCCCATTTTCCCAGGTCAGAGGGGCATCTTCCTGCCTACCGCGCCGACGCAACCCGATGCCTATCGGTGGATCCAGGCTAAGGCGTGCCTGCGGCGGATCCGGAAGCACCTGCTGCTCATCGGCAGGCCCGCGGATGCTCATCCCAGGTCGCCGAAGTAGCCCTCCTCCTCGCCGAGCAGCAGCGGCACGTCCTACACCGACATGTCCGCCCGGACGCGCGCATACCGAACCCGATGACGCCAGCGCCCGTGCTCAAAAGCCACATCGGCGTCGATCTTCGCCACCACCGTCGGCTCCACCTGCACGTACGGCAGCGGCTCCGGCCGGTCCAACTGGTCGGACCAGAACTGCTTCCGCCTCTACGGCACACCCTGCGTCCACGAGCACGCCTGCATCCGCTGCCCGTTCCTCCGCCTGGACCCCGCCCAGACACCGCGCCTGGACACCATCGAAGCCAACACGAAAGATCGACTCACCGAGGCCCGCGGATGCCAATGGCTCGGCGAGGGTCGCCGCGCTCGAGGAGAGCCTGCGACACATCCGCAACAAGCGCGCCCAGCTCGAATCGACGAGCGGTCCAACCCGATATCGGGCCGCTGGGCCTGGTGCCGCTGCCGAGCAAGTGGCTGATCGAATTCTGCCCGCCGATCCCCACCGCGCATCTGACTGACTCGGCCGACGATCCACTGGTCGTGTTCAACCTCGCCGACCAGGTCCGGGAGACCATCCAGCAGACCCTGCACGAACTCCTGGAACGTCGGACCGACCCGTGGGCCCCTGACCCGGCGCGGCTTCCCTGGGCGTCCCGCGCCGCGGGACCATCCGGTCGGTATCGATGAGCTACGATATGTTGACCGGTCGGTCACAAGGGGGGGAGTGACGTATGGGGCGTCGACGGAGGATCACCTGGCGGTATCTCGCCGCCGCGCTGCTGGCGCTGACGATGGGAGCGGTCGTCCTGCCGGCGCCCGCGCAGGCGGTGGACTACCCCGGCGGGCGGCGCATCTACAGCGTCGCGCTCGGGGCCATCCCCGCCGCCGGCGCGCCCGCCACCGATCCGGTCTGGGTCCGGCTGGCGACCTACTACTTCTTCGGCAACGGCACGGTGACCGAGAGCTTCTGGTACTGGAACCGGGCCACCGCCGTCGGGGCCGCCGGCACGGGCGTCCGGACGACCGGCTGCACCGGCCACGACTGCGAGGTGCGCACGGCCGCCGGGTTCCAGCCCGGTGGCGTCGTGAAGTCCCTGAGCGGCACGTACACCAACTCCGGTGACAGCATCACCATCACCTGGAGCGGGGGCGTCCAGGAAACCTGGGCGGTCAGCCAGCCCGCCAGCGACCTGGCCCGGCTCGACTTCGTCAGCTCCAACTACGGGGTCACCGTCGGCTGGGGCTTCGGCAGTTCCGCCTCGAACGACGCGTACACGCCGGTCAGCAACATCCCGCTGGCCCAGTACACCGGCCGGTACGCCGGCTACAGCGGAAGCACCGGTGCCGCCGGCCCCAGCGGGATGGACCTCCGGTCGTTCGCCCGATGCAACGGGAACTGCCTGAGCTGGCTCAGCCCCCCGACCGCCACCTGTTCGTCCTGCCCGAACGGCGCGACCTCCGCCCCGATCCGCTACTACCTCGCGGGAGCGGGCCGGCGGAACTTCTACGAGCACTGGTGCACCTGCCTGACGTCGAGCACCTGCTACACCGGTGGTTCGCACCGCAAGCCGCAGCTCCAGGTGATCGGCGACACTGGGACGTTCCACGGGTGGGTCGGCGTGGAGGCGTCCAACTCCACGGCGAACACCGGCTACTTCGCGGTGCACTTCCACGTGAACGTCTGACCGGCCGGGGCACCGCCCGGCTCAGGTCAGTGCGCAGGCCAGGGTCTGCCAGGCGGTACGCCCGCTGGTGGACCACCAGAGCACGTCGCCCCGGCAGAACACCAGCCCCACCCCCTCGGCCACCGCCACGGTGCGCCGCCGGCTGAGGTCGTACAGCCGCAGTTGCGTGGCGACGCCGGTCCTCCGGATCGGTGTGCAGGTAGCCGTTCAGGCGTTGTCGTGCGCGAGCGACGAGGACAGGTTCGCTGCGCGCCGGGCTGGTCGAGCAGGGTCTTCGCCTTCTGCTCCAGGGCAGCGACGGCGTCAGCGCCGGCCACCCAGCCCACCGGCGGCTCAGCGGAGCCGACGAGCTGGACCAGCGCCGCCGCGAGCTTGGCGGGGCCGCCGCCCTGCAGGCCGTTCGTGCCTTTCCACGCGTCCACGGTCTGCTTGGTGCGCTCGGCGTAGCGGGTCGACTCCGGGGTGAGCAGGTCGGTGCGGCAAAAGCCGGGCTCGACGATCATGGTTCGGATCCCGAACGGCGCGACCTCCGGCGTCACGACTCCATCCAGCCTTCAAGGCCGAACTTCGCCGCCGCGTACGCCGAGGTGAACTCCGCGCCGACGAACCCGGCCACCGCTGGTGCCGCATGGCGGCGTGAGCGACGCTGGCGGCATCCGCGGCGCCGGTCTTGCGGGTGCCGCCGGTGTCCAGCAGTCGAGCTCGAGCGGCCAGGGTGAACTCAGACGTCGACGACGTGCTCGCCGGCGGCGGCCAGCAGTTGCGCGATGCCCCGCCCCAGCCCAGGGCGCCTTCGACAGCGAAGCGGCGTTGCGGCCAGCGGGCGGCCCAGTCGGTCAGCGTCTTGTATGCGGCGGCGGCGTTGGTGGTGATCCGCCTGGTCGACAGCAGGCGGCCGGTCTCGTCGAGGGCGACAGCGGTCAAGAGGGACTTGTGCGGGTCGATGTCGATCGTGACCACGGAGAGCCGGGTTCCTTCCGCCAAGCGAACGCGGATCACCGTGGCTGCGCCACCAGCGGCGATGCACACCAGCCCACCCGGAGCGGCAGATGAACAGGTTGCCCAACGTGTGGCACTCTGGCTGGGCTCCGAACCGCTGAGAGGACTCGCCATGACCGAAGGTGCGATCGAGGCCGTCAACGGCGGCGACGACGATGCCGATCGCAAAGCCGTCGAGCGTGAACACGCTGAGATGCAGGACTTCGCCGCCGGGCTGAGCCGAGACGAACTGCACTCGGGCAGTTGGTTCACCAAACTCGTCGTGCAGGCGGTGAGCTTGTACACCCAAAATGTCGACTGGCAGTACCTCCAGCGCAAGTACCCAGGCGCAACCGCGGACATAAAGGTCGACCAGCGGATCAAGATGGCAACCCGGTATGCCAGCCTGGCGGGCGGACTGTTCGCCAGCGCCTACTCAGTTGCGTTCCTCAAAGGCCTCAGTCCCGAATGGACCTCCTGCCGCTCCTGGTCATAGAGGCGGGCCGGGGACGTCTCTAGGGCCTCAACGTAGCTCGACAGCAAGTCCATCGCGAATTGCCGCAGGTGTGCCCCATCCTCGGGGGCGGTCCCGGGACTGGAGTCGCCACCACGATCTCGTTCGCCGGATCCTTGGGCATTTCCATCCCGACTTCTCACGCAGCGCGTCGTCATAGAGTTGATCCCCCAAAACACTTTCGCCCATCTAATTGCTGCCTCAAATCCCGTTGCCTCTTCGGTTAGGGAGAGACCCTTTCGCGCACCCCACATGGCGCGGATAGCGGAGTCCGCTTGCGAGCGAGTGGCAGGATCGTTTGGGTAGGGCTTGAGTAGGTCGATTGTGGCCGAACTGCTTCGAAAAGTGCCTGCTTGGACCGCGCTCCAGATTGGGAGGCATTTGATGATCGCCTCTCGATGACCATCGCGGATCGCCTCAGAGATTGCTCGTGCCAGCAAATCCACTTCAGCCTGACCTGGCGGCGAAAGGTCAAGATCCACTAGCCAAGGTGCTGGTCGCTCAGGGTACGAAGCTAGGGCCCTAGCGACGGACTGTGGCAGGAGTCCATACTCTGCGGCTCGGTCCTTGATGACGCGCTGGGCGTCGGGGACCTGCTCGACCAGCCGGTCAAGGCTTGTCAGCCTGCCGTCCAGGCCGTCAGCCAGAACCTTCGACTCCGCTCGTCCCGCAAGGTCGCGCTGGACCGCCCCCTGCCACTGAACGAACCTCACTGCCTCGGAAGATCCAAGTTCGGCTAGCGCGAGGACTGGCCACAGCAAATCCGGCAGATCGTCTCGCACCCAATCGCCAATGTGCAGTACGCCGGTCGCGGCGAGCGGCGAAAGGTATCGCCGCCCCTTCCGCACGTGACCAGAAAGAGGGCCGGAACTCTCGGTGCGTTGCTGGCGCGTCACGCGATCACAGTAGACCCAGCATGCGACGCCCGACCGAGCCTGCGACACCGAGGGCGATGCGATGCGACCACGTCTCGTGCCAGCACACCGGCCGGCTGCCGGCGATGTCGGGCTCCAGTTGATGCGTTACGGATCAGTGTCACTTGATCCGTAACACGTCCGGCTAGACCAAGTTCTCGATCGTGAGGGTAGCCGGGGCGGTCATGCCGACGGTGCCCACGGTTTGATCCAGGTGAGGAGCCGCTGGGTTCCGGTCCTGATCATTGGGTTGGGGTCGTGGATCAGCTGTGAGCAGAGGGTGATGAAGCGATCGGTTGGGTCGTCGGGCAGCAGGTGTTGTCCGAGGGCCGCGTAGAGGTGATCGAGTTGTTCGTCGTTGGCGCCGGCGACGGCTAGCTTGATCTTTAACCTGCTGGGCGGCGGCATCGACCCCGGCTGATCATGGGGACAG
>NZ_JBEYER010000061.1:17198-45944 GCF_040634005.1 Micromonospora sp. NPDC007271 | reverse complement strand
TCTGCCCGTGACCGCTGGCACCATCGACGCCTGGGCCGAGGCGGAGAGCGTCGCCACGGCTCTCGCCGCTGCCGATCTCCTCGCGCTCCGGTCGGGGCTCGACCGGCGGGTGCCCCGGCGAGACCGGCGCCTCGGCCGGCTTCTCGATCGGGTAGAAGAAGCCCCGGATCGCCGGGCCGAGGGCCCCGAGTCGGTTCATCTTCTTCGGGACGACCCAGCCCACGTAGTCCAGCGCGGCGTGCTCGTCGCCCGCGGTGAGCGGCTGGTGCACCTCGACGAACCGGCCGTCCGGCAGCCGCTTGATGATGCCGGTCTCCACGCCGTGGGCCAGCACCTCCCGGTCGTGCTGCTGGAGACCCAGACAGATCCGGTAGGTGAGGTAGTAGGCCAGCGGCGGGAGGACCAGCAGGCCGACCCGGCCCGCCCAGGTCATCGCGTTCAGGCTGATGTGGAACTTGTCGGCGATGACGTCGTTGCCGCCGGAGAGGGTCAGCACGATGAAGAACGTCACGGCCATCGCGCCGACCGCGGTCCGGGCCGGGACGTCCCGGGGCCGCTGAAGCAGGTTGTGGTGACGGTAGTCCTTGAGGCGGCGGGCCTCCAGGAACGGGTACAGCGTCGACAGGCCCACCAGGATGCCGGGCAGCACAACCGTCGGCCAGAACAGCGGCGGGATCGTGTACCCGTCGCCGATCGGGATGTAGATCTCCCAGGCCGGCATGAGGCGGGTCGACCCGTCGAGGAACATGACGTACCAGTCGGGCTGGCTGGCCGCGGAGACCACCCACGCCTCGTACGGGCCGAAGTACCAGATCGGGTTGATCTGGAACAGGCCGCCCATCAGCGCGATCACGCCGAAGACGACCATGAAGAAGCCGCCCTGCTTGATCGCGTAGCGCGGGAACATCCGCTCGCCGACCACGTTCTCGTTGGTCCGGCCGGGGCCGGGCCACTGGGTGTGCTTCTGCTTGAAGACCAGGCCCAGGTGGGCACTGATCAACGCCACCAGCAGACCCGGGATGAGCAGCACGTGGGCGATGAAGAAGCGGCTGATGATGATGGTGCCCGGGAACTCCCCGCCGAAGACCGACGAGGTGACCCAGGAGCCGATCACCGGGATCGACAGCATGATGCCGGAGGCGATCCGCAGACCGGTGCCGGAGAGGCCGTCGTCCGGCAGCGAGTAGCCGGTGAAGCCGGCCAGGAAGCCCACCCAGAACAGCAGCGAGCCGATGATCCAGTTGGTCTCGCGCGGCTTGCGGAAGGCGCCGGTGAAGAACACCCGCAGCATGTGCACCACGATGGCGGCCATGAACAGCAGGGCCGACCAGTGGTGCATCTGCCGCATGATCAGACCACCCCGGACATCAAAGGAGATGTTCAGGCTGGAGGCGTACGCGGCCGACATCGGGGTGCCCCGGAGCGGGGCGTAGCTGCCGTCGTAGACCACCTCGGTCATCGCCGGCTCGAAGAAGAAGGTCAGGAAGACACCGGTCAGCAGCAGGACGATGAACGAGAAGAGCGCGATCTCGCCGAGCAGGAAGGACCAGTGGTCGGGGAAGACCTTGTTCAGCAGCTTGCGCAGCGGGGTGGCCGCCTGGAAGCGGTCGTCCAGCGCCCCGGCGGTCTTGCCCGGCAGCGCTGCTGCGTCAAACTTTCGGCGCTTCATGGCCGCTCCCAGAAGTCGGGACCGATGGTCTCGGTGTAGTCGGACTTCGCCACGAAGAAGCCTTCCTCGTCCACCTCGATCGGCAGCTGCGGCAGCGGTCGGTTCGCCGGGCCGAAGACCGGCTCGGCGTTGCGGGTGATGAGGAACTGCGACTGGTGGCAGGGGCAGAGCAGCCGGTTGGTCTGCTGCTCGTAGAGGCTCGCCGGGCAGCCGGCGTGCGTACAGATCTTGGAGAACGCCGCGAAGTTGCCCCACATGTAGTCGCCGTGGTTGATCTTGGCGTTGGCGGCGCGCGACTTCTGCGCGTCCTCGTCACGCAGGTGGATCAGCAGCGTCGGCGAGTCGGCGTACCTGTTGCTGACGCCGCCGTCGACACCCGGGAACACGGTGAGCTGACCACCGACGCTGACGTCGGCCGGACGGATCGGCCGGCCGTCCTCGCGGATCAGGCGGATCTTCTTCCCGTCCACCGGCTTGAACCCGGTGGTGAACATCTGGTTGTTCTTGTGCGGGTTGGAGATCAGGCCACCGATCAGCGGCGCCGCGACCACCGCGCCGACCGGCGCGAGCCCGGCGAGCAGCGAGACACCGAGCAGCGGCCGACGCCGGACGCCCAGCTCGTCGGCCATGTAGAGCATCGTCTCGCCGGTGATCCGGCGGTCCTCCGGGGAGCCCGGCTGGTCGTGCCGGTCCTGGATCGAGACCTCCTTGGGCAGCAGCTTCTTGCCCCAGGTGAGGATGCCGAAGCCGATGCCGAGCAGCGCGATGCCGAGGGTCACGCCGAGCAGCGGGGTGTACCACTTGTCGCCGCCGCGGCCCGGCTCCCACTGCCACGGCCACCAGATGTAGACGACCAGGAACGCGGTGGCGGCCGCGCCGGTCAGCAGGAACATCGCGGCCACCGTACGGGTCAGCCGGCGCTCCGCCTTGCTGCCCGGGACCACCTGCGGCTCGTAGTGGACGATCTCGATGTCGTCCCGCCGCGCGCCCTCCTGGACGATCTCGAACCGGGAGACCCGGGGGTCGTTCACGTCGAGCGGCTCCCGGCCCTGCGGGGCCTGGTGCTCGGTGTGGGTGCTCATGCCGTCACCTCGCTACGGGCGGCGCCGGGGGTCGACGCCGCAGCACTGAAACGAATGGTCCGCTCGGTCACGACTTGCCCGCAATCCACAGGCTCGCGAAGACCAACGCGACGATGCCGACCAGGAAGATCGCGACCCCCTCGGTCGACGGACCGTACCGGCCGAGGTTGAACCCGCCCGGGTCCTGGTTGGCCTTCAGGGTCTCCTGGATGTAGGCGATGATGTCCGCCTTCTCCTGCGGAGAGATCTGGTTGTCCCCGAACACCGGCATGTTCTGCGGGCCGCTCAGCATCGCCGCGTAGATCTGCCGGTCGCTGGCCGGGTGCAGGCTCGGCGCGTACTTGCCGGAGGAGAGGGCGCCGCCGCCGCCGGTGAAGGCGTGGCACTGCGAGCAGTTGATCCGGAACAACTCGCCACCGGTGGCCACGTTGCCGTTCTCGTGCAGGTTGTTGCCCGCGGGGACCTCCGGGCCGCCGCCGAGCTCCTGGATGTACTGGCCGAGCTGGCGCACCTGCTCGTCGGTGAAGTGCGGGTACTTCCGCGGGGCCTGGGCCTCCTGCCGGGCCATCGGCATCCGGCCCGTGCTGACCTGGAACTCGACCGAGGCCGACCCGACACCGATCAGGCTCGGGCCGCGGCCCTCGACGCCCTGCGCGTTGCGACCGTGGCAGCTCACGCAGCTCACGTCGAACAGCGCCTTGCCCTCGTTGGCGGCGGCGCTCAGGGGCGGCGTGTCCTGCGCCTGCACGCCGGGGGCGAAGACGGTGTAGGCGCCGCCGGCCAGCATCAGCGCGGCGGCCAGCCGGACCGCGGCACCCAGCCGGCGGCGGCCCCTGCTGCGCGCTACGGGCCGCCCGCGCAGCCGCGCGAGCAGACCGCGTCGGCGGTCGTTCTCAGAAGTCATGACCTGTGTCCTTAACCGGTTGGACCTTGTCTCAGGGGACGGAGCAGCGGCGCGATACGTGACGCGCCAAGATCACTGGAGCCAGTAGATCATGGCGTAGAGCCCGATCCACACGACGTCGACGAAGTGCCAGTAGTAGGACACGACGATCGCCGAGGTCGCCTGCGCCGGGGTGAACCGGCCCATGGTGGTGCGGATCATGAAGATGATGAAGGCCACCAGACCGCCGGACACGTGCAGACCGTGGAACCCGGTGGTCAGGTAGAACATCGACCCGTAGCCGTCTCCGTTGATCTTGACGCCCTCGTGCACCAGGGTGCGGTACTCGTTCGCCTGGCCGAGCACGAAGATCAGCCCCATCACGAAGGTGATGGTGAACCACCGGCGGAGGGCGTGGACGTCACCCTTCTCGGCCGCGAAGACACCGAGCTGGCAGGTCACCGAGGACAACACCAGGATCACCGTGAAGGTGGTCGCGTAGGGGATGTTGAGGACCTCGGTGTGCTTCTCCCACTGCTCCGGCGCCGCCGCGCGGATCGAGAAGTACATCGCGAACAACGCCGCGAAGAACATGAGTTCGCTGGAGAGCCACACGATCGTCCCGACGCTGACCATGTTGGGTCGGGTCAGGGAGTGGATCCGGCTCTTGTCAATGGCTGGGGCCGCAGTCACGCCGTCATTATTGCCCTTGACCGGGACCGACGATCAGCGGGGTGGCAAACCTGTGCTGGCAGTGGCCCGATCGGGATGGTCCGCTTCGTCTGACCTACCCTGAAAAGCGTGCTGCACGTCGATCCGATCTTCACCGCCACCTCGGCGGCTCCGCCACGCGTCGCGCCGGCGCTGCTGGCGGCCGGCGAGGCCGTCCCGCCGCCGTTCACGGTCGCGCGCGTCCTCACCGAGACCCGGCTGGACAGCTGGCTCACCCTCGGGCTGCTCCTCGCCGCCGGCCTCTACCTGTACGGCGTGTACCGGCTGCGGCTGCGCGGCGACCACTGGCCGGTGCTCCGCACGGTCTGCTTCCTCGTCCCCGGCCTGGGCGGCATCGCGGCGGTCACGGTCAGCGGGCTGGGCGCGTACGACACCACCGTGCTGTCGGTGCACATGGTGCAGCACATGGTGCTGTCCATGATCTCGCCGATCTTCCTGGCGCTGGGCGCCCCGGTGACGCTCGCCCTGCGCACGCTCCCGGTGCGGCCCCGCAAGCGGCTGCTGGCGATCGTGCACAGCCGGATCGCCCGGATCTACAGCTTCCCGCTGGTGGCGTTCGCCATCTTCGTGGTGAACCCGTTCGCGCTCTACTTCACCGACCTGTACCACTACACGCTGCAGCACGAGTGGGCGCACGAGCTGACGCACGCGCACTTCATCATGACCGGCTGCGTCTTCTTCTGGCCGCTGCTCGGCCTGGACCCGCTGCCCGGGCGCTGGCCGTACCCGGCCCGGGCGCTGCTGATGGTGCTCTCCGTGCCGTTCCACACCGTGCTCGGGCTGACCATCATGCAGAGCACCACGCTGCTCGGCGGCGACTGGTACCCGTCGTTGCAGCTGAGCTGGTCGGACCCGGTGAACGACCAGGTGGTGGCCGGCGGTGTCCTCTGGGCCGGCGGCGAGCTCGTCAGCGTCACGATGCTCGCCGTGCTGGTCGTCCAGTGGATCAAGCAGTCCGAACGCGAGGCCCGCCGGCTGGACCGCGAACTGGACCGCCAGGAGGCCCGCGAGCGGGCCGCGCAGAACCCCGCCTGAGTTCTCGCAGGAGTACGCCGGGGCGGGCGGTCCGGCCCGATGTGACGACCGCTACGATCAGCGGGCAGCTACGAAGTGGGAGCCAGCGTGAGCGATCGTCTTTGCACCGTCCTGCTCTACAGCGACGACCCGAAGGTCCGTGACCGGATGCGGCTCGCGGTCGGCACCCGGCCCGCGCCCGGTCTCGAGATCGAGTTCGTCGAGGCCGGCGACTACGCCGAGTGCGTCCGGCTGGTCGACGACTACGAGATCGACCTGCTCCTGCTCGACGGCGAGGCGTCCCCGGGCGGCGGCATCGGCATCGCCCGCCAGATCAAGGACGACCGGGACGACGCCCCGCTGACCTGCGTGGTGCTCGCCCGCGCCGCCGACCGCTGGCTGGCCGCGTACGCCGAGGTCGACGCCACGCTCACCCACCCGCTCGACCCGATGGCCACCGGCACCACCGTTGCCGAGCTGCTGCAGCGCACGCCCGCGGTGGCCTGAGCCGGCCCCTTCGGCGCCACGGCAGCGTGGCCATGGCGTCGGCGCCAGAAGGTGCCCCAGACCGGATGACGGCCGCCACACCCGCTTTCCACGCCCCGCTCGGGAGGCCCGCCATGGGCGAACGGACCTGGCCCCTGCTGCTCAACGCGCTGCTGCGCGGCGCGGAGCTGTCCACCGCCGACACCGCGTGGGCGATGGACGAGATCATGACCGGCTCGGCCAGCCCCGCACAGGTGGCCGGGTTCGTGGTGGCGCTGCGCGCCAAGGGTGAGACTCCGGGCGAGCTGGCCGGCCTGGTCGAGGCGATGCTGGGCCGGTCCGTGGCGGTCGAGCTCCCCGAGGAGATCCGGGCCACCGCGCTGGACGTGGTCGGCACCGGCGGCGACCTCGCGCACACGGTCAACATCTCCACGATGACCGCGCTCGTGGTGGCGGGGGCCGGCGTCCGGGTGGTCAAGCACGGCAACCGGGCCGCCTCCTCCTCCTGCGGCACCGCCGACCTGCTGGAGTACCTCGGCGTGCCGCTGGACCTGGCCCCCGAGCAGGTGGCCCGGTGTGTGACGGAGGCCGGCATCGGGTTCTGCTTCGCGGGCCGGTTCCACCCGGGAATGCGCCACGCCGGTCCCATCCGGCGGGAGATCGGCGTGCCCACCGCGTTCAACTTCCTCGGCCCGCTGACCAACCCGGCCCGTCCCCGGGCCGGCGCGGTCGGCTGCTTCGACCTGCGGATGGCACCGGTGATGGCGGCCGTCTTCGCGGCCCGCGGCGACTTGGTGGTCGTGATGCGCGGCGAGGACGGGCTGGACGAGTTCAC
Organism: Micromonospora sp. NPDC007271; assembly: GCF_040634005.1. Lineage (NCBI taxonomy): Bacteria > Bacillati > Actinomycetota > Actinomycetes > Micromonosporales > Micromonosporaceae > Micromonospora > Micromonospora sp. NPDC007271. Next base: position 39,243 of record NZ_JBEYER010000061.1, on the reverse strand, counting down.
CACCGCCGCGCCGACCCGCGTCTGGGTGGCCCAGCAGGGCACCGTCAGGGAGGCGCTGCTGGACGCGGCGGAGCTCGGGATACCCCGGTCCACCCTGGCCGACCTGCGGGGTGGAGATGCCGCGTACAACGCCGGCGTGGCCCGGCGGCTGCTGGCCGGCGAGACCGGCCCGGTCCGGGACGCGGTGCTGGTGAACGCCGCCGTGGCGCTGGCCACCCAGGGCCCGCTCGACGGCGACCTGTACGAGGCGCTGCGGGCCGGCCTGGCCCGGGCGGCCGAGTCGATCGACTCCGGGGCCGCCGCCGCCGTCCTGGACCGGTGGCTCGAGGTCGGCCGCTCCCTCTGACCGGTCGCGGCCGACGGTACGCCGGGCCGCACCCCGGTACGCCCCCGTCCCGGGCCGGAACTGTCAGACCGGCGTGCCAAACTACACGGGAGTAATTTTCCGTTTTCCGCCGATGCCGGCACCGCCCTCGGCGGGCACCGGAGCGAGAGGAGACGCCCGTGTCGGACCGCGAGCTCTACTGCGACACCTGCGAGGGCGTCGTGCTGTTCGAGGCTCCGCCCGGTCTCGACGGGGCCGAGCCGGAGTGGTTCGAACTGGCCTGCACCGGCTGCGGCTCGGCGCTGCTGATCGCCGGGTTCGCCGCCCACACCCCGCGCCTCGACCGGCGGCGCGGCACCCGTCCGACCCACCGCCGCGCCGCCTGACCCACGCGACCACCGGCCTTCGGTCACCGGTCCCGGACGGATCCCGCACCCGGGAACGCGAGCGGCCCGCCTCCCCGACGGGGAGACGGGCCGCTCGGCGTCAGCTCAGTGCTCGGCCGTGCGCCGGGTGCCGCTGTAGTACTCGAAGAGCAGGCCGCAGGCGGCGAGGATGACCGCCACCGCGCCCACGCCCAGCAGCCACATCTGCCAGAAGACCAGCCCCAGACCGCCGACGGTCGCGGCCAGGGCCAGGCCGAACGGCCAGTAGCTGCCCGGGCTGAAGAAGCCGACCTCGCCCGCGCCGTCGGCGATCTCGCCGTCCGGCCGGTCCTCCGGGCGCAGGTCGATCCGGCGGGAGACGAACCAGAAGAAGCCGCCGCACATCGAGCAGAGCAGGAACGACAGCGCAAGCGCCACCGTGCCGACCCACTCGACCCGACCGGTCTCGCCGGCGGTCCAGGCGCCGTAGAGGATGGTGACACCGAAGAGGAACGCCCCGACGGTCAGGAAGATCTTCCACTCGGTCTTCATGCCGGATACCTCAGCTTCCCACGCCGGCCGACGCGCCGGACGGGTTGAAGTTGTTCTTGGTGCGCCGGGTGTCGAACGGCTTGGTCGTCTGGGCGTACGGCTCCTCGCCGATGGCCCGCAGCGCATCCTGGGTCGACTTGCCGGCCTTCTTCTCCGCGAGGAACTGGTCGTACTGCTGCGGCGAGACCACCCGCAGCTCGAAGTTCATGAAGGCGTGGTAGGTGCCGCACAGCTCGGCGCAGCGGCCGACGTACTCGCCCTCCTCGTCGAGGCTGGAGACCTCGAAGACGTTGCGGACGTTGCCCGGCATGACGTCGCGCTTGAAGAGCAGCTCCGGCACCCAGAAGGAGTGGATGACGTCGCGGCTGGTCTCCTCGAACCGGATGGACTTGCCGGTCGGCAGGACCAGCACCGGGATGACGTCGCTGGTGCCGAGGACCGAGGCGACGGTCTTGGCGTCGCGGCCCTGGCCGTCGCGGTAGTTGAACTGCCAGTTCCACTTGAAGGCGACGACCTCGACGGTCACGTCCGGGTTCTTCGTGGTCTTGTCCACGCCGGTCTGCACGACCGCCGTGTAGTAGAAGAGCACCGAGACGATCAGGATCGGGGTGATCGTGTAGAGGAACTCCATCGGCAGGTTGTAGCGGGTCTGCACCGGCAGCGCGTTGCCCCGCTTCCGGTAGCGGATCACGCACCAGAAGATCAGGCCCCAGACGAACACGCCGACCGCGAGCGCCGCGATGCAGGACGCGATCCACAGGTCGTACATCCGGTGCGACTGCGGCGTGATGCCGCCCTGCGGCCACCCGAAGCCGTCGAACGTCCTCCCGACGTCGCAGCCGGTGAGCAGAACCAGCATCGCGGCTCCGCCGAGACCGAGCCCGGCGAGCCGACCAGCACCACGCCGCCGGCGCTCACCGGCTCCTCGGGAAGCGCTGTGCCGTACGGCCGAGGGCCGTACCTCCGAACTCCTTGCGACCACCTGGTCCTGCCTCCCTAGCGCGCCGCGGTGGTTGTCTCCTTCAGCACCGACGGCAAAGGCGTCACCGACGGTCGCAGATTACTCGACCATGACAGGCCTGACCGTCTTGGGGTCACTGTCCGCCCCATCGGGGGGTCCCGCGAGCGGGTCGCACGATACCGTCGGCACTCGTGAGCGAGCGAACCATCGGGGTCAGTGGCGAGGCGCGGCGTGCCGCCGTGGCGCGGAGCGGGGCGACGGCGTGAGCGGATCCCCGGTGTACCTGGACGCGGCCACCGCCGCCCCGCTGCATCCGGTCGCGCGGCAGGCGCTGCTGGCCGCGCTGGACGACGGCTGGGCCGACCCCGGCAAGCTCTACACCCAGGCCCGCCGGGCCCGGCAGCTGCTCGACGCCGCCCGCGAGGCCACCGCGCAGACCCTCGGCGTCCGCGCCGACGAGCTCTCCTTCACCCCCAGCGGTACGGCCGCCGCGCACGCCGCCGTGCTGGGCGGCCTGGCCGGGCGGCGCCGGGTCGGGGTGACCCTGGTGCACTCCGCGATCGAGCACTCCGCGGTGCTGCACGCCGCGGAGCGGCACGTGGCCGGCGGCGGCGCGGCGGTCTCCGTACCGGTGGACCGGCTCGGCCGGCTGGACCTGGACGCCTGGACGGCGGCGGTGGCCGCCCCGGGCGTCGCCCTGGCGGCGCTAATCGCGGCCAGCCACGAGGTGGGCACGGTGCAGCCGGTGCCGGCGGCGGCCGAGGCGTGCGCGCAGGCGGGGGTGCCGCTGTACGTCGACGCGGCGCAGCTGGTCGGCCGGGCGCCGCTGCCGGCCGGCTGGTCGGTGCTGACCGCGAGCGCGCACAAGTGGGGCGGGCCGCCCGGCGTCGGGCTGCTGGTGGTCCGCAAGGGCACCCGCTGGGAGTCGCCGTTCCCGGCCGACGAGCGGGAGTCGGGGCGTACGCCGGGGGTGTTGAACCTGCCCGCGGTGGTGGCCGCGGCGGCGAGCCTGCGCGCGGCGGCGGCCGACGCGGCGGCCGAGACGGCCCGGCTGGGGCCGCTGGTGGACCGGATCCGCGCCCGGGTGGCGGCCGAGGTGCCGGACGTGGAGGTGGTCGGCGACCCGGTGGACCGCCTCCCCCACCTGGTCACCTTCTCCTGCCTGTACGTGGACGGCGAGGCGCTGCTGCACGCGCTGGACCGGCGGGGCTTCGCGGTCTCCTCCGGCTCCTCCTGCACCTCGTCGACGCTGCGCCCGTCGCACGTGCTGGAGGCGATGGGGGTGCTGTCGCACGGCAACGTCCGGGTGTCGCTGCACCGGGAGACCACCGAGGCGGAGGTGGACCGGTTCCTCGCCGAGCTGCCGGGGATCGTCGCCGACCTGCGGGCCGAGGCGGGTGTGACCGGGCTGTGAGCGCGAGGAGTGAGCCGGTTTTGCGAGCCCCGCAGTCGCGAACCGAGGTGGTGCTGTGAGCGCGAGGAGTGAGCCGGACGAGGTGCTGGACTGCCGGGGCCAGCGGTGCCCGCTGCCGGTGATCAACCTGGCCCGCCGGCTGCCCGAGCTGGCGGTCGGCGCGGTGGTGCGGGTGCTCGCGGACGACCCGGCCGCCGCCGTCGACATCCCGGCCTGGTGCCGGATGCGCGGCCAGGAGTTCGTCGGCGCCGCGACGACGGACGGCGCCCCCGGGTACGACGTCCGCCGCACCCGGTGATCCCCCGCGCCTCGTTCCCGTCGATCAAGAGGTCCGCGTCACGGGCCGGCCCCGGGTGACGCGAACCTCTTGATCAACGTCGGCGGATCGGCTCGGCCACCGGCCGAGCACGAGTGTCGGTTACCCGCAGTGTTCGAAGGCCGAGGTGTAGCTGGAGCCGCCGGTGCTACCGCCCCACTTCACGCAACCCGGCGACGTGCGGATCACCGGCCCCGCGTAGTACGAGAAGTTGCCGGAGTCCGTTGACCTCGTCGAGCCCTCCGGTTCGAGGAAGGCGCTCGTGGCGGTGGCCGTACCGACGTTCGCCATCTTCAGCGTGACCGCGCAGTTCTGGCTGGTCGAGCCCTTCCACAGCAGGTTGGCGGTGCCGGCCGTACCGAGCTTCACCGAGTCGATGACCTCGAATCCGCTGCCGCACACCTCGGCCGGGTCGTACGACGTGGCACAGTTCCTGCTGGTCACCGAGGCGTTCGGGTAGCCGAAGGTGGCGCCGTTGAAGACGGCCTTGATGATGTGCGACTGGGAACGGTCCGGGTAGCGCACCTCGTAGTGCAGGTGCGGGGAGATGTTGTTGCCCGATTTGCTGGTGTTGCCGACCGCGCCGATGGCCTGGCCGCCCAGGACCGACTGGCCGGCGACCACCGCCCGCTTGTCCAGGTGCGCGTAGTAGGTGTAGTACCCGCTGCCGTGGTCGATCACGATCAGGTTGCCGTACCCGTTGGTCTCGCCCTGGTGCGCGGAGACCGCGACCGTGCCGGCCGCCGCGGCCAGCACGGTGTCGCCAAGATCCGCGGACGCGGTGGACCCGCGGTTGAAGTCGATCTCCCAGGACACGTGGGCGCTGCTGTTACTGCTGTTGCCGGTCCAGGTCTGCCCGCACGGGAAGGGGAGCTGGAACGCGGGCGCGGCGTGCGCCGGGTTCGCGATCAGCAGGGTCCCCGCGACACCGATGACGAAGGCACTCGCGGCCCTCAGCAGATGACGTAGTCGCATCTGGCCGTCCTCTCCATAGCTGCTCCGGGTCGCCAGCCTGGCCCGGCGCCCTCCAGCCCGACTCCACATCGCCTACAACCGATCGACGTCGGATCGGCCGTCACCACTGGCCCCATCCCGTCGGCGCCGCGTAGCATCGACAAAGACGATCATCGATCGTGGGCGGTGTGGCGATGCCAGAAGGACTTGAGCTGCGCATACTTGGTCCGCTGGAGTTGCGGCGCGACGACGTCCCCGTCCCGCTGGCCGGGGTCAAACCCCGCCAGCTGCTCGCCACGCTCGCCCTCCGGAACCAGCGCACGGTCACCGTGGACCACCTGATCGAGGTGCTCTGGCCGCAGGACCCGCCCCGCTCGGCGGTGGCCAACGTGCACACGTACGTCCACGCCCTGCGTACGCTCCTCGGCGCGGCCCGGCTCCGCCGGCAGCCGCCCGGTTACCGGCTGCTGCTGGGCCCGGCCGAACTCGACGTGGCCCGCTTCGACGAGCCCGACCCGGCCACCGACCCGGCCCGGCTGGACGCCGCGCTGGCGCTGTGGCGGGGCGATCCGATCGAGAACCTGCCGCACTCGCCGCTGTGGCGGCCCGAGGTGGAGCGCCTGGTCGAACGCTGGCGGCTACTGCGGGAGCAGCAGGCCCGGGTACGCATCGGCTCCGGCGACCCGGCTGGGGCGATCGCCGACCTGCGCGCACTGGTGACCGAGGACCCGCTGCGGGAGGAGGCCTGGCTTCTGCTGGTCACCGCGCTCGAGGCGACCGGCCGCCGGGCGGAGGCGCTGTCCACGTACTCCAGCGCCCGCCGCTTCCTCGTGGAGGGGCTGGGCGTCGAACCCAGCGAACCGCTCCGCCGGTTGCATCGCAGCCTGCTGACCCAGGACGAGCCGGCGGTCCCGGCCGGACCGGCCCGGTTGGCCGGCGACGCGGCCACGATGCTGCGCGGATTCGCCCTGCTCGACCTCGGGCCGACACCCGGCTGGGTGGCCTCGGCCCTGCTGGACCGGCCCGACGTGCAGACCGTGCTGGACAACCTGGAGCTGGGCCGGCTGGTCCGCCGGGTCGGCCGGGACGAGCTGGGACAGCCGCGGTTCCGGCTGTCGACAGTGGCCAGCCTGCTGGCACCGGAGCTGCCCGACCCGGCCGACGAGGCGATGCTGTGCCGGGTCCTCGGCGGCTACCTCGACCTGGCCGGGCGGGCCGCGCAGGCCCTGCCGGCCCAGATCTTCGGCCCCGGGGTGCGTGTGGCGGCCCGCTGGCCGGTACCGGCCGCCGCCGACCTGACCAAGGACCCGGTCGCCTGGTTCACCGTCGAGCGGCCGGCGCTGCTCGCCGCCGTCGACCTCGCCGCCCGGCTGGGCCGTTCCGCACTGGCCTGGGAGTTCGCGCACGCCATGCTGCCCTGGTGCGACCTCGGCGGCCACAGCGTCGAATGGGAGCGGACCCACCGCAGCGCCCTCGACGTCTGCCGGCGCACCGGTGACCTGCTCGGCGAGGCGGTGACCCTCCGCGGCCTCGGGCAACTGCACCTGTACCGCGATCACTACGGCGCCGCCGCCGAGGCGTTCAGCCGGGCCCGGCTGGCGTACGCCCGGCTGGGCAACACGTACGGCGAGGCGGGCGCCCTGGCCGGGCTGGGATCTGTACACCGGGTACGCGGTGAGCACGACGCCGCGTACGACTGCTACCAGCAGGCGCTGGCGTCCTACCTGGCGGTCGGCGATCGGCACGGCCAGGCGTACGTGCACGGGGCGCTGGCCGTGGTGTGGCTGGCCCGCCGGAAACCCGCCGAAGCGCTCCGCTCGCTGAACGCCGGCCTGCCGCTCGCCACCGAACTGGACGACCAGCACCGGGTGGCGCACCTGCTGCACCGGCTCGGGCTGGTCCGGGTGTCACTCGACGAGGCGGTGGCCGCCCGGGACTGTTTCACCGCCGCGCTCGACCGGTTCACCGCCATCGGCGACGCGCACGGTCAGGCGTACTGCCTCAGCGACCTGGCCGAGCTGGAGCGCGGCGACGCGGCGATCACCCGGCTCGGCCGGGCCCTGGAGATCTTCGAGCAGATCGGCGACCGCCGCGGCCAGGAGCAGACCGCCCGGCGCCTCGGTGAGCTGCACCGGGACGCCGGGCGCGAACGGCTCGCCGACGCCTACCTGGCCGAAGCCCGGCGCCTCCGCCACACGGTCCAGCACGAAATGACCCGCGGGTAACGAAGGGCACCTTCTCTCGACGCCTCGTGCAGTGCAGGGCCCCGGTCAGCGGAGGTAGGCGAGGACGCCGGGAAGGGGGTCGGTGTCGACGGCGGTGTCGACCACCAGGCGGGGGCCGATGATCGGCTCGTACTCGGCGCGACGGACCAGGGTCTGCTCCCAGGTGGGGAGGAACTCGTCGGGGAGCCGGGCCTCGACCCGGCGGCGGTGCTCCGCCTCGTCGCCGCAGTGCACCTCGATCACCCGGAGCGGCACGCCGGCCCGTTCGGCCAGGTCGTGCCAGAGGCCCCGGGCGCTGGCCACCGGGTTCACCGCGTCCACCACCACGCTCATCCCGAGCCCGAGCTGCACCTCGGCGATCCCGGCTACCGCGCCGTACGCGGCCATCTCGGGCACGTCGCCGACCAGGCCGTACCGGCCGAGGGCCCGCTCCACCGGAGTGACGGGCAGCACCGGGGCGTGCAGCGCGGCGCCGACCCGGAGGGCGAGGGTGCTCTTGCCGACACCGGGCAGCCCGGCGAAGGCGACCAGCATCGGCCCACCCACGCCGGTGCGGACCGCGCCCGGGTCCACCGTGCCGGGGCCGGGCCCGCCGGAGGTCACGGCAGCAGGTGCGGCCGGACGTCCTCGGCTGCCGCGTCGCCGTACGACTCGGCGAGCCGCTTGACGAACAGATCCGGGCGGACCTCGTACTCCTGGGTGCCGACGGTCTCCAGCACCAGGGTGGCCAGCAGCGAGCCGACCTGGGCGGCACGCTCCAGGCCCAGCCCCCAGGAGAGGGCGGCGAAGAAGCCGGCCCGGAAGCCGTCCCCCACGCCGGTCGGGTCGACCGCCTGGATCTCCCGGGCGATCGGCACGTGGATCGGGTCGAAGTCCCGCCCGGCGATCTCCGCGCCGTCCTTGCCGAGCGTGGTGACCCGGACCTTGACCCGGTCCAGCAGTTGCGCGTCGGTGAGCCCCGCCTTGCTCAGCAGCAGCGCCTTCTCGTAGTCGTTGGTCATCAGGTAGTCGGCACCCTCGATGAGGCCGAGGACCTGCTCCCCGTCCATCCGGGCGAGCTGCTGCGACGGGTCGGCGACGAACGGGAAGCCCCGCTCCCGGCACTCGGCCGAGTGGCGGATCATCGCCGCCGGATCGTTGGCGCCGACCAGCACCAGGTCGAGGCCGCCCAGCCGCTGCGCCACCGGGGCCAGCTCGATGTTGCGGGCCTCGCTCATCGCGCCCGCGTAGAACGAGGCGATCTGGCACATCTCGGTGTCGGTGGTGCAGACGAAGCGCGCCGTGTGTGCCACCTCGCTGACGTGCACCGAGTCGCAGTCCACGCCGTGCCGCTCCAGCCACGAACGGTAGTCGGCGAAGTCGGCGCCGACCGCGCCGAGCAGCACCGGATTCAGCCCGAGCTGGGCCATCCCGAAGGCGATGTTCGCCGCCACGCCGCCCCGACGCAGCACCAGGTCGTCCACGAGGAACGACAGCGACACCTTGTGCAGCTGGTCGGCGATGAACTGGTCGGCGAAGCGGCCGGGGAAGCTCATCAGGTGGTCGGTGGCGATCGAGCCGGTCACGGCGATCTTCATGTCAACCCTCGTGGTCGGGAGCACGGCGCGGTCAGCCTACCGGTCGCCCCGGGCCTACCGGAGGAGGTCGGTCGACAACCGGCCATTCCCCGCACATCCGGCCGTCACCCCTCGGACACCCACCGCAGGACACAACGGCGGGACCGTCCGGTGAGGGACGGTCCCGCCGTTGTCGGGTACGTCAGCCGTCGGCCCGCCGTGGGGCGGCGCCGGAGTCGGCTCAGCTGAACGAGTCGCCGCAGGCGCAGGAGCTGCCCGCGTTCGGGTTGTCGATGGTGAAGCCCTGGGCGTCGATCCGGTCGGCGAAGTCGATGGTCGCGCCGGCCAGGTAGGGGGCGCTCATCCGGTCGACGACGACCTCGACACCGTCGTAGTCGGTGACGATGTCACCGTCGAGCGACCGCTCGTCGAAGAAGAGCTGGTACCGCAGGCCGGAGCAGCCGCCCGGCTGCACGGCGATCCGGAGCCGCAGGTCGTCGCGGCCCTCCTGCTCGATCAGGGCCTTGACCTTCTGCGCCGCGACGTCGGTGAGGACGACGGTGTTGGGGGCCTTGGCCTCGGTCGACTCGGTCTGCGCTGGCGTGGTCACGTGGAAATCTCCCTGCGCGTGTGGGTCCGGACGCCCTGGCCAACGTTCCCCGTCGCCCAGTCATTCCCGGAATGGTCCAGAACCGATCGTACGCCGCCCCGGCGGAAGTCTCCCCCGGTGCCGTGACTCCCGACCTGGAACCGCCGTGATCCGGTCAGCGGCTCCACTGCCGGGCCAGCCGGGCGCCGAGCGCCCGCAGGCCCTCCGCGGGCCGGCCCAGCGCCGCCTCCAGCCCGCCGCGCTCCTCGCCGCCGAAGTGCTCCACCAGGCTGTACGCCTCGGTCACGCCGGCCGCGGCGGCCTCCCGCCGCCCGGTGCTCACCCGCCCCGCCAGCACCACGCAGGGCACGCCCCGGTCCCGGGCGGCCCCGGCCACGCCGGCCACGACCTTCCCACGCAGCGACTGGTGGTCGAAGGACCCCTCCCCGGTGATCACCAGGTCGGCGACGTCCAGCGCGGCGTCCAGCCCGACGGCCCGGGTGACCAGCCGGATGCCGGACTCGCACCGGCCGCCGAGGGCGAGGATCGCCGCGCCGAGACCACCGGCCGCCCCGCCGCCGGGGAGCGCGCCGAGGCCGACCGGGCAACCCGGCAGCTCGCGTTCCAGCACTCCGGCCCAGCGTTCCAGGGCCGCGTCGAGCAGCAGGACGTCCGCCCGCGTCGCGCCCTTCTGCGGGCCGTACACGTTGCTGGCGCCGTGCAGCCCGAGCAGCGGGTTGTCGACGTCGGTGGCGGCGACCAGGGCGGCGCCGCGCACCCGGGGGGCGCCGTCCAGCGCGGCCACCGCCGCGAGGGCCGCCCCGCCGTACGGCAGGGCCCGGCCGGCCTCGTCCAGCGCGGTGACACCCAGCGGGGTGAGCAGGCCGGCACCCCCGTCGTTGGTCGCGGAGCCGCCCAGGCCGATCACCACGGTCCGCGCTCCCGCCTCGACCGCGGCCGCCACCAGCAGCCCCAGCCCGTACGAGGTGGTGGCCTTCGGGTCGCGCTCGGCGGCGGTCAGCAGGTGCGGCCCGCACGCCTGGGCGCTCTCCAGGTACGCGGTGCCGTCGTCGGTGAGCAGGATCTCACCGACGGTGGGCCGGCCGAGCGGGTCGACGGTCGGTACCGGCAGCAGCCGCCCGCCGAGCGCCTCGGCGAGCACGGCGACGAACCCGGGGCCACCGTCGGCGAGCGGCCGGACCAGCAGTTCGTCGCCGGGAGCCACCGTGCGCCAGCCCTCGGCGACCGCGGCGGCCACCTCGGGGGCCGGCAGCGTACCGGCGAACTTGTCCGGGCAGAGCAGCACGCGCATGCGCAGCAGTGTGGCAGGCCACATCGGCACCGGCCGCGGGCCGGTCCGGCTGTGGGACGATGGGAGGCGTGACTTCGACCTGGGTTGAGCCCTCCAACACCGCCACTGCGCTGCTGCTCCTCGGCCGCGGCAGCGACCCCGCCACCGAACGTGGCGTGGAGTGTCCAGGTGACCTGCCCGCGCCGAGCGACCCGGATCTGGTGGCCCGGGCGGCAGCGGCCAAGGCCGCGCTCGGCACGAAGGTCTTCGTGCTGGGCCACCACTACCAGCGCGACGAGGTGATCCAGTTCGCCGACGTGACCGGCGACTCGTTCAAGCTGGCCCGGGAGGCGGCGGCCCGCCCCGACGCGGAGTACATCGTCTTCTGCGGCGTGCACTTCATGGCCGAGAGCGCCGACATCCTCACCACGGATCGCCAGCGGGTGATCCTGCCCGACCTCGCCGCCGGCTGCTCGATGGCCGACATGGCGGTGCTGTCGCAGGTCGAGACCGCCTGGGACGTGCTGACCGAGCTGGGCGTCGCGGAGCAGACCGTCCCGGTGACGTACATGAACTCCTCGGCCGACATCAAGGGCTTCGTCGGGCGGCACGGTGGTGTGGTCTGCACCTCGTCCAACGCGAAGCGGGCGCTGGACTGGGCGTACCAGCAGGGGTCGAAGGTGCTCTTCCTGCCCGACCAGCACCTGGGCCGCAACACGGCGGTGCTGGAGATGGGCTTCTCGCTGGACGACTGCGTCCTCTACGACCCGCACAAGCCGAACGGCGGGCTCACCCCCGAGCAGCTGCGCGACGCGAAGATGATCCTGTGGCGCGGGCACTGCTCGGTGCACGGCCGGTTCACGTTGGACAGCGTCGACGACGTCCGGGAGCGGGTGCCCGGGGTCAACGTGCTGGTCCACCCGGAGTGCCGGCACGAGGTGGTCACCGCCGCCGACTTCGTCGGCTCGACCGAGTACATCATCAAGACCATCGAGGCCGCCCCGGCCGGCTCGGCGTGGGCGGTCGGCACCGAGCTGAACCTGGTCCGCCGGCTGGCGCTGGCCCACCCGGACAAGCAGATCATGTTCCTGGACCGGGCGGTCTGCTACTGCTCGACGATGAACCGGATCGACCTTCCGCACCTGGTGTGGGCGCTGGAGGAGCTGGTCGCCGGCCGGGTGGTCAACCAGATCACCGTCGACCCGGACACCGCCCGACACGCCCGGGCCGCGCTGGATCAGATGCTGGCCCTCCCCGGCGCCTGATCACCCTCGGTCACACCATTGGCACGGAAAAGCGCGGGACACTCCGGTTCGTGCCCTCGCTGGTGATGTGACCGATTCCATTTTCGTCACGGAGGGCTATGCTGCCGGGGCGACGACTTACGCGGGTCGTTTACCCGTGGCCGCATTCCGGGTAGCGATGCAGATCGTGGCCCCCCATCCACACGGCAGCACCAACGCGCTGGAGGTTGCGTTGACCGACGACGTCCTGGTCGTACACGGAGGCACTCCGCTCGAAGGGCGGATCCGCGTGCGCGGCGCGAAGAACCTCGTGTCCAAGGCGATGGTCGCCGCCCTTCTGGGCGACACGCCCAGCCGGCTGTTCGACGTGCCGCGGATACGGGACGTCGAGGTCGTCCGCGGGCTGCTCGGCCTGCACGGGGTCAAGGTCAGTGACGGCGAGGATGACGGGGAGCTCGTCTTCGACCCGTCCAACGTCGAGAGCGCCAGCACCGACCAGATCAACGTGCACGCCGGCTCCAGCCGGATCCCGATCCTGTTCTGCGGCCCGCTGCTGCACCGGCTCGGCCACGCCTTCATCCCGGACCTGGGCGGCTGCCACATCGGCCCACGCCCGATCGACTTCCACCTCCAGGCGCTGCGGGAGTTCGGCGCGACCGTCGACAAGCGGCCGGAAGGGCTGCACCTGTCCGCCCCGAACGGGCTGCACGGCACGAAGTTCGCCCTGCCGTACCCGAGCGTCGGCGCCACCGAGCAGGTGCTGCTGACCGCGGTGATGGCCGAGGGCGTCACCGAGCTGCGCAACGCGGCGGTCGAGCCGGAGATCATCGACCTGATCTGCGTCCTGCAGAAGATGGGCGCGATCATCAAGGTGCACACCGACCGGGTGATCGAGATCCAGGGCGTGCCGAAGCTGCACGGCTACACCCACCGGCCGATCCCGGACCGGATCGAGGCGGCGAGCTGGGCGGCGGCGGCGCTGGCCACCCGCGGCCACGTTGAGGTGCTCGGCGCCCAGCAGGCCGACATGATGACCTTCCTGAACGTCTTCCGGTCGGTCGGCGGCGAGTACGAGGTGACCGACCTCCGGCCGCCGCGGGCCGGCCGGCCGGGCCAGGAGGGCGGCATCCGGTTCTGGCACCCGGGCGGCGAGCTGAAGTCGGTCGCCCTGGAGACCGACGTGCACCCCGGCTTCATGACCGACTGGCAGCAGCCGCTCGTGGTGGCGCTGACCCAGGCCCGGGGGCTGTCGATCGTTCACGAGACGGTCTACGAGCAGCGGCTGGGCTACACCACCGCGCTGAACTCGATGGGCGCCAACATCCAGGTCTACCGGGACTGCCTCGGCGGCACCCCGTGCCGCTTCGGCCGACGCAACTTCAAGCACTCCGCGGTGATCGCCGGCCCGAGCAAGCTGCACGCGGCCGACCTGGTCATCCCGGACCTGCGGGCCGGTTTCAGCCACCTGATCGCGGCCCTCGCGGCCGAGGGCACCTCCCGGGTGTACGGCGTCGACCTGATCAACCGCGGCTACGAGGACTTCGAGGCGAAGCTGGCGGACCTGGGCGCGCACGTGGAGCGTCCGTAACATCACACCCCGTTGTCAGCGCCCGGTGCACCCGCGATGTGCACCGGGCGCGGCTGTTTGGCTACCCTTCACGAGTGCCGTCGCTGTTTCGTCGTAAGCCCGCCGACCTCGTCGAGGAGTCCGTCACCACGGTGACGACCGACGAGGCGTCTGTTGCCACCCGTCCCCGGGGCTACACCCCCAGCAAGAAGGAGCTGGGCGTGGCGACCCCGAAGCGGCCGGGCGCCGGCCGCCGGCCGGGCGCGCCGACCAAGCCGCTGACCAAGGAGGAGGCCCGGGAGCAGCGCCGGGCGGCCCGCGCCGAGGCGGCGGCCGAGTTCCGCCGTGAGGGCGGCCCGCGCGACCGGGGCCCCGAGCGGCTGCTGGCCCGCAGCGTGGTGGATTCCCGGCGTACGGTCGGCACCTGGTTCTTCGGCGGTGCGCTGATCGTGCTGCTCGGCTCGAACCAGGCCATGCCGCCGATCGTCCGGCTGATCTCCAACCTGCTGTGGGGCGCGCTGGCGCTCGGCGTGGTGATCGACTCGGTCCTGATCTCTCGCAAGATCAAGAAGCTGGTGCGCGAGCGCCACCCCAAGAGCACCGAGCGGCTCGGCTCGCTCTACTTCTACGCGATCATGCGGTCGATCACGTTCCGCAGGATGCGGGCCCCGCAGCCCCAGGTCACCATCGGCGACAAGATCTGACCGGGCCTGCCCGGAGCCGGCCCCTTCCCGCCGCGGCGGGAAGGGGCCGTTTCATGCCACCCCGAACAGTCGCAACAGCGCGGTGGTGCCGGCCGCCGCGACCACGACCAGGACGAAGGGCGCCCGCCGCCAGGCCAGCAGCAGCCCGACCAGCACACCGGCCGGGCGGGCGTAGCCGGCGAAGGCGCCGGCCTCGGTCAGCGCGGCGGTCGCGGCGAGCGCGGCCAGCAGGGTGGCCGCCCCGACCGGCAGCAGCAGGCGGGCCCACTCGGGCAGTTCCAGCCGGTCGCGCAGGAGCACCCCGGCGACCCGGAAGCCGTACGTTCCGGCGGCCAGGGCGACGATCACGGCGATCAGCACGTCGCCTCCTCGGCACGCAGGACCGCCTCCGGCCCCGGCTCGCGGGCGGCCTCCTCCTCGCCGTGGCCCGGCTCCGGCACGCCGGCCCCGGACGGCTCGGGGGCCGCTTCGCTTCCGGTGGGCGGGGCCGGCTCGCGGCGGCGCAGCGCGGGCCCGACCACGGCGACGAGGGCGAGCAGGACCGGCAGCCCGGCGGGGAGGAAGGGAGTGGCCAACACGGCCAGCCCGGCACCGGCCAGCGCGACCCGGCGGGTCCGCGCGTCCCGCAGGCTCGGCAGCAGCAGGGCGGCCAGCCCGGCGGGGAAGGCGGCGTCGAGTCCCAGCACGGCGGGATCGCCCACCGCGCCACCGGCCAGCACGCCGAGCAGGGTGCCCGCGTTCCAGGCCAGGCAGAGCAGCACCCCGGCGACCCAGAACGCGCGCCGCCGGGTCGGTCCGGCCGGCCGGGCCAGGGCGAACGCGGTCGCCTCGTCGGTCATCAGGTGGCTGCCGAGCAGTCGCCGCCAGCGCGCCGGGCCGAGGCTGCCACCGAGGGCCAGGCCGAACGGCAGGTGCCGGGCGTTGAGCAGCAGGCCGGCGAGGACCGCCGCGAGCGGGCTGCCGGCGGCCACCAGACCCACCGCCATGAACTGCGCGCCACCGGCGTAGACGAACACCGACATGGCGAGGGTGGCCCAGGCGGGCAGGCCGGCCGCCACCGCCACCGCGCCGAACGAGGCGCCGACGGCGAGCATCGCCGCACCGATGGCGGCGACGTCGCGGAGCATGGCCCCGCCGCCCGTTCGATTTGCCGTACGCATGGTCCATTATCCTGAACGCAACGGCACGCGTTCGTCAAACCGAACAAACCGACCTACGGAGCGAACAATTGACGATCGACCCGGCTCCCCCGCTGGCCACCATCGCGGCCGCCCTGCGCCGCGAGCGCGACCGGGCAGGCATCTCGCTGACCGAGCTGGCCCGCCGGGCCGGCATCGCCAAGTCCACGCTGTCCCAGCTGGAGTCCGGCGTCGGCAATCCGAGCGTCGAGACACTCTGGGCGCTGGGGGTCGCACTGGGAGTGCCGTTCAGCCGCCTCGTCGAGCCGCCGAGCGCCGCCGTCCGGGTCGTCCGCGCGGGCGAGGGTCCACGGATCCGCTCCGAGCACGCCGACTTCAGCGCCACCCTGCTCGCCGCCGGCGCGCCGCACACCCGTCGCGACGTCTACCTGATGGAGCTGGAGCCCGGGGCCGTCCGGGTGGCCGAGGCGCACACCCCGCGCAGCATCGAGCACGTGGTGGTCGCGGCCGGCCGGATGCGCCTCGGCCCGGAGTCCGATCTGGTCGAGCTGGGTCCGGGCGACTACGCCACGTTCCCCGGCGACACGCCCCACCGGTACGAGGCACTGGCCCCCGGCACCTTCGCGGTGCTGGTGATGGAGCATCCATGAGGGGGCACCGGCCGATCGGCACGATCCGCTCCCGGCGTCGCCGCCCACCGGGCGGGCCGCCCGGTGGGCGGGCGGCTCAGGGGGCGTCGGCTGACATGCGGCGCCGGCAGCGCACCGACCACGATCACGTCGAGTGACAGCAGGCCGCCCCCTCAACCTCCCCCCACCCCGCCTTTGCTCTGCAGCCACGTACGCAACGGCCACGCACGGTTGCCGGTTGCCTATATGGCTGCAGAGCAAAGGCGGGCAGAGGAGGATTTCCCACGGCCCCTGCTTCGCGGCTTTCCACTGGTCAAGCGGCCGATGCGGCAGCAGCCCCGCGCGGAGGCGCCTCCAACGCCATCACGCCCCGTGACATCAGGCCTCCGGCGACGACTGTCACCCACAGTTATGGACATGCGTCAGGCGCACCTGGCGGCGCGCCGCTGAGCCCTTGCTACTCGGTCACCCCACACTTGCTCAGCCGACCTCTGCCGGGGCGCGGTAGAGCCGGGCGACGACCTCCTCGATGTCCGGCTCGACGATCGAGATGTCCCGCAGGGCGGCCAGGCCGGCGAGCCCGGCGACCACCTCGGCGACGCTCGCCGACTCCAGCGCGAACACCAGCCGGTGCCCGTCCGCCTCCGTCCGCACCAGCGGGGCGCCGGGCAGCGCCGGCGGATCAGGCAGCGCGGCGTCCAGCTCGGCGACGACCATCCGGCGGGAGCCGTACCGGCTATGCAGCGCGGCGATCGAGCCGTCGTGCACCACCCGGCCGTGGTCGATCACCACGAGCCGCCGGCAGAGCCGCTCGATGTCGGCCAGGTCGTGGGTGGTCAGCACCAGCGTCGTGTCACCGGCCCGGCCCAGCTCGGCCAGGAAGTCCCGGACGGCCTGCTTGCTCACCACGTCCAGCCCGATGGTCGGCTCGTCGAGGAAGAGCACCTCCGGGCCGTGCAGCAGTGCCGCGGTCAGCTCGCCGCGCATCCGCTGGCCGAGGGAGAGCTGCCGGACCGGGGTGTCCAGGAACTCGTCCAGGTCGAGCAGGCTCCGGCAGCGGGCCAGCCGGGCCGCGTGCTCGCCCGCGGGCACCCGGTAGACGTGCCGCAGCAGCTCGAACGAGTCACGCAGCGGCAGGTCCCACCAGAGCTGCGAGCGCTGGCCGAAGACCACGCCGACACGCAGCGCCAGCCGGGTGCGCTCGGCCACCGGGCGCAGTCCGCAGACCCGGGCCTCCCCCGCCGACGGCATGAGCACGCCGGTGAGCATCTTCAGCGTGGTCGACTTGCCGGCACCGTTCGGGCCGATGTAGCCGAGCATCTCACCCCGCTCGACCCGCAGGTCGATCCCGTCGACCGCGGTGACCGTCCGCTTCTCCCGGCGCAGCCGGCCCGCCTTCACCCGGACCGCGAACTCCTTGCGCAGCCCGCTCATCTCGATGGCGCTCATGACCCCGTACTCCGGTAGTGGCGGATCCCGACCCGCCAGGCCAGGGTGGCGATCGCCGCGGCGACCACCGCGACGCCCGGCGCGGCCCAGCCGACCCAGGCCGGCAGGCCGAGCGGGTCGGCCCGGCCGAGCAGCGCCAGCGCCGGGTGGTAGCTGACGAAGGCGAAACCCATCCCGTACGCGAAGAGCGCGCGGAACCAGCCGTCGTAGACGGTGACCGGGTACGAGGTGAAGTCGCGCCCGCCGTAGGTGACCGAGTTGGCCAGCTCGCCCGAATCGATCCAGTAGAACGACACGGTGGCGGTGGTGACGAAGACCGAACCGAAGAAGACCACGGCGGCGAGCGGAGCCACCACCGCCAGGGCCGCCCGCCCCGGCGTCCACTGGATGCCGGCCGAGGCGAGCGCCACCACCAGCACGGCCAGCCCGAAGACCGCCCGGGACACCTTGCGCAGCGGCAGGTCCATCAGCAGCAACTGGGGCAGCGCGGCCAGCGGACGGACCAGCACCGCGTCGAAGAGGCCGGTACGGACGTACCGGGGCAGCCGCTCGATGTTGCCGACCAGCAGGTCCGCGGTGGCGAACGCGAACGACGACAGGCCGACGATCACCAGCATCTCGCGGAGCGTGAAGCCGCCCAGCTCGCGGGTGACCCCGAAGAGCACCAGCACGGTGACCACGTCGAAAACGGTCGCCCCGACGTTGCCGACCAGGTCCACCACGAACGACGTCCGGTACGCGGCCTGCGACCGGGCCTGCGCGCCGAGCAGCGCCCGGTACGCGCCCAGCCGGCCCGGCTCAACCACCCTGCACCACCAGCCGGCGCTCGGCCCGGCGCTGCACCAGCCGGCAGAGGGCGAGCAGCACGACCACCCAGCCGGCCTGCACCCCCACCAGGCCGGACTGTGTCGGCGCCGGGTGCCGTTCCACCAGCACGTCGAGCGGGATCTGCAGCAGACTCGGGAACGGGGTGCCGTACCGCAGCGCGGCCTCCAGCCAGCCGGGCAGGAAGCCCAGCGGGAAGTAGAGCCCGGCGAGCACGCCGGAGCAGAGGGTCCAGAGGATCAGCGGGCCCCGGACGTCCTGCAACCAGTACGCGGTGGCGTTGACCAGGTAGCGGCAGCCGAAGCAGGCCAACACGGCGAGCAGCACGGAGACCGCGAACAGCGGCAGGGTGGCCCAGCGACGGGGCAGGTAGACGTCGAAGAAGAGCAGGCCGATCAGCACCGGCGGCAGCAGCCGGGACAGGCAGGCGAACCCGGCGCGGCCCAGGTCGGCGGCGAGGTAGCTGGTCACCGGGTGGACCGGGCGGAGCAGGTCGGCGGCGATCTCGCCGGTGCGGATCCGGTCGGCCAGCTCGGTCCAGCCCCAGATCAGGATCACCGCCAGGAGTCCCTGCCCGACCCAGACGAAGGTGGCAAGCTGGGCGCGGTCGTAACCGGCGACGCGGCCCGCCGCGCCGGCCGCCGCGAGGAAGATGTAGTAGCGCAGGAAGCCGAAGACGCTGTTGGTGACCACACCCGCCACGGCGGCCTGGCGGTACGTGGCATACCGCCGAAAACCACCCGCCGCTATCGCGCTGAATGTCCGAAACCATCGGGTAACGTTTGAGCCCGTGGGCGGTGCCACAGTGGCGGTGACAGAGCCCACGCCGCTACCCTCCTTCCGCAGCCACGACGTGCCGGACCGGGCGACTCTACCGGCACGTCTGGCGCCCGGCGCGACAATTTCCGACGAGGTGACATCGCCGTGAGCGAGCGACGCGAGCCGGCCCCGGGGCCGCGCCGCGCGGGCGGCGACAAGGTCCCCCGATGAGCGGCTGGGACAGCTGGCGCGAGCTGGCCGAACCGTCCTGGGCCGCCGAACCCACCCACGAGTGGCATCCGCAGTTCCCGGGGCAGCGCTACCCGGGCGACATCGGCATCGAGCACCTGACCCCGCCCGCGCCGCACACCCGGGCCGTCGTCGGCCGGGCCGAGGTGCACCCGGTCCGCCCCGTACCGGCCAACCCGCGCGACCCGCATCCGGTCAGCCCGGCGCCGGGTGACCCGCGCGGCGCGTACCCGGTCAGCCCCGCAGGCCCCGACGAGCGGGGCGGCGCGTACCCCGTCAGCCCCGCAGGCCCCGACGAGCGCCGCGGCACGCACCCGCGGTCCGCCGGCCCCGGCGATCGGCGCGCGTACCCGGACGGGCGTGGCCGGGACGAGCCGCGCGCGGACGGGCGGCGGCCCTGGGCGGAACGGCGCGCGGACGAGGATCCCCGGCGCGGTCCCGCTCCACAGGCGGGCGACCGGTACGACCAACGCGGCCCGGACCGGGCACGGGCCGCGGGCTGGCCGGACGACCGGCACGACCAGCGCTGGGTACGCCCCGAGCCCGGCCACCGGATGCCACCGCCGGACGGCGATCCCCGCCGGCCGGTCTCTCCCGCGCCCGAGCCCGGATGGCTCCCGGAGCCCGGCGAGTTCCCGCACCGCCCCCAGCCTCGGCCGGCCTGGTCCGAGCAGCGCCGGGGTACGCCCGACGGACCGCCCGGCGGGTTCCCACGCGGCCCGCAGGACCGACGCGAGCCCGGCTTCGACCGCCCGGCGGACCGGCGCGGCCACGGGTTCGACGGCCCGGTCGACCGGCGCGAGCCCGGCTTCGACAGGCCGACCGACCGGCGCGATCCTGGCTTCGACCGGCGTGACCCGAGCTTCGACCGGCGTGACCCGAGCTTCGACGGCCCGCCGCGCCGCGAGCCCGGCCCGCGTCGGGATGTCGCCGCCCAGGCCGGCAACCACCCGGCTGCCCCCATCGCGCCGGACGGCCAGCGACGTCCCCTGGATCCGCAACGCCCCGAGCCCGGCCGGCACGGCGGTCCGCGTCCTGGCGCCCACGGTCCTGGCGAGCGGTGGGACGGGCGCCAGCCCCCGTCGGACCTCGCGCGCCCACGGGCCGAGGAGTGGCCGCCCGGCGAGCGGCGGCCCCGCGGCGAGCCGGCCGCGTACCGGCCCGACGGGTGGCAACGCCCGGTCGGCCCGGTTCAGCCCGGCCCCGACGGGCGGCCGGCGCGCCCGGCCGACGAGGCGGTTGCCCGATACGAGGGGCGCCGCCCCGAACCGGTGGGCCACCGGCCCGAGGACCGCCACCGGCCCGAGGAGCGGCACCGGCCCGAGGAGCGGCATGGCCGTCCTGCCGAGCCAACGCCGGCCCGACCCGGCGACGGTTGGCGCACGCCGGAGGCGCCGGCCGCCCGTACCCGGCCGGATGACGTCCGTGACCGACCGGCGCCGCCCGCCCCGGCCCGCCCGGACGTCATGCGCGACCGGCCCGCGGCTCCCGCCGCCGCGCCGCGCCCCGACGACCTGCGGGAACGGCGCGCAGCACCCGCCCCGGCGCGCCGCGACGACCTGCGCGACCGGCCGGTGCAGGCCGCCCCGGCCCGGCCCGACGAGGTACGCGAGCGGCCCGTCGCACCTGCTGCCGCGAGGCCCGACGAGGTGCGACGCCCACCGATCGAGCCGATGGGTGGACGCGACCCGCGGCCGGTGGCGCCCACCTCGGGCGCGCCGGTTCCGGGCGTGCCCACGTCAGGCGTGCCCGTCTCAGGCGCGCCGGTTTCGAGCCCGCCGGTCCCGGGCGTGCCCACGTCGGGCATGCCGGTCTCGGGCGTGCCCGCGTACCCGTCGGAGCAGCCCGCGGCCCGCGACCGGTCCGAGCGTCCGGACGCCGCGCCGCCGCCGGCTGCACCGGCACCGCCCGTTCCCGCACCGCCCGCGTCGGCACCCACGCCGCCCCGGCCACCGCTCTCGCAGTCGGCGGCCGTTCCGGCTCCACCGGCCGGGCCCGTCGACGCCCCGGTTACGTCCGGAGCCCAGCCGGGCAAGCCGGTGCCTTCCGACCAGGACTCGGGTTCGGCCCCGCTGGACCTGTTCACCTCAGCGGGTTCCGCCACACCGCCCCGACCCGCCGACGGTGCAGTCTCCGGTGTGCCGACGCCATCCGGCCACGCCCCCGTCTCCGCGCCGGTCGACACACCGGTCTCCGCGCCGGTCGACGCACCGGTGTCCGCGGCACCGGCTCCCGCCATGCGGGATACCGGCACGCCGTTCACGGGATCGGGGTCGACGGTGCCGGGCGAAGAACCCCGACAGTCGGCACCGGCCGCCGCCGTCCGGCCGGCCATGCCGGCTTCCCCTGCGTCGCCCGACCCGGCCGAGGGCGTGGCCGGGCCGGTATCGGCCACGCCGGCTGCCGCGACCGGGGCCGACCGCAGCGCCCCGGGGGCTCCGGGAAGCTCCCGGCCGGACAACGACCCGGCGGCTGCGCCCTCCGCAAATCGCACTGTTGAGGATGCGGAAGCCTGGTTCCGGCCGAACCAGCCCGCGTCGGATCCGGCCGGCGAGACCGGTCCGACAGCAGCTCACGACGACGCGACGCCGGCTGGGCACGCGATGCCGGGACGCCCGGTCAGCGCACCGCCGGCCGAGGCGACGTCGGGACCGCCCGCGCCGCCGTCCGTCTCGGTGCCCACCGGCGAACGGGGCGGAAACTCCCGGCCGCCGGAGCACGTCCCTGCCGGTGCCGGACCCGCCACCGGCACAGTCCCGCCGACCGACCGGAACGAAGGGCAGGCCGCCGTCCGGCCCGCTGATACGGGCGGGCCCGGACCCGTTTCGCCGCCCATCCCGGATGCGGTCACGCCGCAGGCCGGGCCCGCCACACACGTACCGCCGGCCCAGGTTCCCGGGCAGACCGCGCCGCCGGTGTCGGCACCACCGGC